>JAQSXW010000080.1 GCA_029256465.1 Evtepia sp. | reverse complement strand
CCAAAAAAGAAGCCGGAGAGACTTATGACAAGTACCGCCCTCAAGATTGTTGCGCTAATCGCCATGACCATCGATCATATTGGGGTGCATCTCATTACTTCGCCCCAAGTTTATTTGATCTTCCGGATCATTGGCAGACTTGCCATGCCCCTTTTTTGCTTTCTCATTGCCGAGGGGTATCGGCATACTTCCAACAGGCGACGCTACTTTTTCAGGTTGTTCGGTTTCGCCACCTTTTTGGAAGCCTGTTTTGCGCTCCTTTATTTGCTGACCGGAGAAAACTATTTATTTCGAATCAACATTTTTTTGACGCTTTCCGCAGGCCTTGCTTGTTTGATTTTAGTGAAATCGAAAAGAAAGCCGCTCATTGCCTTGGGTTTTCTCCTCGCTGTCTTAGTCCTCTTTTTGGACATTGATTATGGAATCTACGCCGTCCTTCTGATCTTGCTTTTCGGACTAACCGAGGACTGTCTCCTCTATGCAATTGGGCTCTTTGCTCTTAACCTTGTTTTTCTCGTAGCCTTGCCGCTTTTACACTGGCAGCCGATCAGTTTCCACCAAATGCAATGGTTTTCCATGGCTGCCCTCATCCCAATCTTCTTCTATAACAAACTGCCCGGAAAGGGAAATAAAACGTTCTTTTATCTCTACTATCCGCTTCATCTACTCATCATCCTTGGAATCAAAGAACTTCTACTACGACTCTAACGCAGAAGCCGCCCTTAGAAGGGCGGCTTCTCTTGATTGTCTTAATAGGCAAAGGCACGAATCTTAAATCGAGTGGTAGGCCGTGCAGCATCCTGATAAATCGTATTGATATCAAACTCAACTCCGTTTGTATCATATTTGAAATATCCGATATATGCTGTATCATATCTGGTGCATCCATTTGTGTAACTCATGAATGCATCGCCACCGCATACACTAACATTGTTCTGGTACATACTCATGTCAAAACAGGATTCCTCTGTATTTGCTTTTGGATAATACAGAAAGCCCAAATGCCCTTGAAATTCTCCACTTCCGTTTGCATTGTAAACAATATTACCCTTTCTGCATAACGAATACAGTTCTGTATCCTCACCATTGCGAACCAGCAAAATATGAGCGGCTTCTTCTCTTTCAAAGTCATCACCCTCCCAGCCGACCTGCAGGAACACATACTTGGGAAGATATCCCGCCACTTTGTTTTCAAACGGGAAAGAAAAGTGCATCTTCTTTTGGCCAACATCAAAAATGGTGTTATTTCTGGTCTCTGAAACTTTGCACTTCAAGGAATGCGTTAGCAGGCCGTCGATGAGTCCTAGCTTGCCATCGATGCTGCCAAACTTTCCATCCATCGCCCCCAGCTTATCCGTCAGCCACACATCCTGTGTGCCCACATTGATTTTATCCGTGGAGTGATCCGCGAGCACATGGATGGGTGGTGCGCTGAAGGTTCCAGTGGTGCGATTGTACCATTTCCCCACCAGGGTTTCATCGTAGGTCTGAATGACAATCATATTGTTCGGGACCTCGGGCAGTGCGGTCTCACGACGGATCACCTGAGTCACAATGTCCTTTTCATTCAGCATGGCGTAGCAAAACCAGGTCACGACTTCGAACTGATGTGTCTCGGTATTGTAGCGCTTGCCAATGAGGGATACATCGTGGGATGTGATCGAAATGTAATTGGGTGAATCAATGGGTGCGGGCATATCATAAATTTGCTCGACAATTTTGCTGGAATTGATGTACGCGTAGTAATAAGTGGTTGCCATAATAATTCCTCCTTTTTTCTTCGGGGCAGCTACTGCTGTCCGGGTGTGGCTTTTACCATATTCATCATACCGAACGATTCTCCCAAAGTCGTCTCAGGCTTGTCTCGCCTATCCGGCAAGCAAGCGCTTAAAGCGTTTGAGTGCATTCGCGCGCATACGATAGATGGTGGCACGCTCATATCCATACTGATCGCACAGGGAATCAATCGCTTGTTGCGATGACCGATGCTCACACTGGAAAAACTCCTGTAGGATACAGCGGTCTTCGTCTCCAAGCCCCTCCCATGCGCGCAGATACCGCCGCTCCTCAAGTGTCAGCTCACGAATTTTCGCCTCAACCGCTTCCTTTTGGAGAAGCTTGTTGACCATCGCATCCTCTCCAGCTCCTTTGCTTCCGATGATAGGATCCTTGGTGAAGTCCGAAGTTTTGGGACTTTCCATCGCTTGTGAAATGCTTCTGTATTGGTCACGCAAGTTCTGCAGTGCAATTTCATTGTCCTTGCGGTTCCGCAAGAGTTCGATGATTACCTTGTCCCAATCAATGTACTTTTCTAACATAAGCTCTCCTTTCTTTCCTCTGTCCTCTTTAGAAGCTCGTCCAGCCTTCCCATATCTGCCTTGAAGCGCTCTGGATTCTGCCCCCCCTCACGCGAGCTCGCGGGAAACCCGCCCTTTGCTTTCTGCCACCGATCCCATTTTTCAGCGTTACGACATGCTGCCCTCCAGTCCTTCATTGGTGACTTACCCACCATCCACCCCTTTGCAGCATAGAAGTCAATAAACTCCTGTGGCACGACTGCGCTGCTTCGCTGCAGTACATAGTCCGAAACCTCAGGAAGCGTAGGTGGTGTGAAGTGCGGCCTTGCCACGCGCCCCTCACCATCACCGTTAGGTGATACAGAATCAGATACAGACTCAGACTCAGGAAGGGTTTTCTTGAGTTCTTCTGGGTTTTCAAATAAACCAACTGGTTTGCGGGGCCTGCCCCCCAGCTTTCCATTTTCTCGATTCGCCCTCACCTTTTCTTCGTATCTCGCATGGCTTTCATCAAAAAAGGCCTGCATGAAGCTAAATGCCAGTTGTACCAGTGCCTCACAGGTGGGTGCCTCTCTCCGGTTCTGATAAGCAAAAATGGCTTTCAACAGCTGTCCTGCTTGCTCATCCGAGAGAAGAGCCAGATGCCTTTCCCACTCCCCGCACATTAAGAATGTTTCTTTCATAGCCTCACCTCCTAAGCCGGAAGTTCCATCGTAACCTCGCGATCTCCTTTTTGATTTTTTAGGCACAGGGCACAAACCGGAGCCTGCGAGGCCTCATCAAAATCATATATTTCACCTTGGCAAAGGGAGCAGTAGCAAACCGGCCTATCCTGCTGCTTATCCCGAAACGGGTATACCTCTCGTTTTAACTTCATCGCTTCCACCACTTCCTTAAGCCTTCTCCAGCTTGGCGCCAAGTGCTGCAACTGCTCCAGCGATGAACATTTTTTGCGTTTCTGTCAGCTTCTCCATCTGATTCTTCAACTCTTGCAGATCCGTAAGCTTCCTAGGGTCTACTCGAATCCGTTTTTCTGTATTATCCATACAACTTACCTCCAAATCTTGTATCGTGAATACATTGTAGCATAAATATTTGTATTGTCAATACGCTTTTTGCATTTGTTTTTGTCCTATTGTATTGACAGTACACATATGTATTGATATACTAGGCGTAACGACGGGAGGCGGTTTACGATGAACGAACGAATCAAAGAGCTCAGAAAAGCGCTGAAACTCTCTCAAGACGAATTTGGGAGGAAGTTAGGGGTCACAAGAGGCGCGATCACGAACATTGAATTAAATAAAACCGAACCAAAACCATTATTTGCAAAACATATCTGTGAAGTCTTTGATGTGAGCGAAGACTGGCTTCTCACCGCCCAGGGTGATATGTTTCTTCACTTAGATAAGGATGAAGAGTTCGACCGTATCTGTGCAGAGATTGAACTTTCGGATGATGACTTTATTAAAAATCTTCTTCGCTCCTATTGGGCCTTAGAAGAAAATGAAAAAGCCGTCATCAGAAAACTGATGAACGGCTTAGTAGAAAATATGTAAATTATTTTTGATTCAAAATTTTTTCTAAATTACGAGCTCTTGTGAGCACTAGAGTTAAAAATTGTTCATTTTGATTCCTTTTCAGAATGGAACCAATTTGGCGCATGAGTTCCCTCTCTTTGTCATCGCCATCCTTTTCACAGTTGTTACTTGGCGCTCGCTCCTTCCCTTCGCACCCACACTTTCCCCTTTTAGCCATACGATCCTTCACTTGAGCGCCTCCTTTGTAATCCATCTTTGTGCATTGTAGAACATTCGTTCTACAATGTCAAGTACACATTAACAGCATCATACAGTGGAGTCCAATGAAAGTGGACATCTGCTCGCTCATGAAAAGTAACAGATCATTCCTGTTTTCCACTAAATAATAATACAAAAATTACTAGCAATTTGTCGCTTGCTGTCATATGATATATGATGCAACACTATTCGATTGTGCACAGCAAATTTTGTACGCAACCGACTAAGGCTAAGAATTGATCAGTGGGAGGGTCATCTATGAGCTATTCTGAACTTTTGCGAGAACTAGACCTTGAGGGCAAGGTCATTGCGGCTACCAGAGTCAATTGTGAACATGGTCAGGAAACCATAACCTCGCATCATTGCATTTATGAAATGCTTGGACAAACTCTAAATGGTGAGACGCTGATTCTCAAACGAGGTTCCTGCGCCTGCAAGGGTTTTGACACCAATGCTGGCTTTCTTGATGAATTGCCAGAGATCCCCGGAGGATATGGTTTATTCCTCTCCTATGGTGCCGGAAAGGGCTATCGGCCTGGCGAACGGTTAAAATGCAATCCCGAAGTTGCCGAGCGCTTTTTTGAAAAACTTCCTAAACAGGTGATGGACGGTTTTGACGCCATTCAATTAGAGCCCTTTAAAGAGGGCATGCACCCTGATCTAGTCATCAGCTTTGTGACCCCGGATCAGCTAGGGGCGCTCTCCTTCCTTTTCGATTTCAGAACTGCAGACTATGACAATATCATAGCGCCTACGGTTGCCG
>JAQSXW010000079.1 GCA_029256465.1 Evtepia sp. | reverse complement strand
ATAAGGAAGGCTTTGATCAGGTATTTGACAAAGCTAAGGTTTCCATGGTCATGGATCACTTTACCCCAAATAAGGATATCAAAGCGGCGGAACAATGCCTAGAGTGCCGCACCTTTGCTCATCAATTTGGCATTGAAAATTTTTATGATGTGGGCAGCATGGGCGTAGAGCATTCCTTGCTCCCAGAAAAGGGCCTAGTGGCTGCCGGGGATTGCATCATTGGTGCAGACTCTCATACTTGTACCTATGGTGCACTGGGTGCATTTTCCACTGGCGTCGGCTCCACTGATATGGCGGCGGGTATGGCCACCGGTGAAACCTGGTTTAAGGTTCCCGAAGCCATCCAGATCCGTCTGAACGGATCACTCCCTCCCATGGTGAGCGGGAAGGACCTGATTCTGCACATCATCGGCATGATCGGTGTGGATGGTGCTTTATATCAGAGCCTTGAGTACACAGGCGACGGCGTGAAAAATCTTTCCATGGACGACCGGCTCTGCATTGCCAACATGAGTATTGAGGCTGGTGCCAAAAACGGCATCTTCCCTGTGGATGAAATCACCATCACCTATATGGATGGCAGAGTGAATCATCCGTACAAAGTTTATGAAGCTGATCCTGATGCGGAATATGTCCGCATCATTGATATTGATCTTTCCAACATCGAACCCACCGTTGCCTTCCCGCACCTGCCCGAAAACACCCACACCATTGGAGAAGTGGGTGACATTCCGATCAATCAGGTGGTCATTGGATCCTGTACCAACGGACGCCTGTCTGATATGGCAGTCGCCGCAAGCATTATGCAAGGGAAAAAGGTGCATCCCAATGTACGGGCCATCATTATTCCCGCAACCCAGCAGATCTATCTGGACTGTATGGAAAAAGGCTATATGAAAACCTTTATCGAAGCTGGTTGTGTGGTTTCTACACCGACCTGTGGTCCCTGTTTGGGTGGACATATGGGTGTGATGGCGGCAGGAGAACGCTGTGTTGCCACGACCAATCGAAACTTTGTCGGCCGTATGGGCCACGTCGATTCTGAGGTCTATCTCGCCAGTGCCGAAGTTGCGGCAGCATCTGCAATTACTGGAAAAATCAGCGATCCTAGGGAGGTATAAGGTATGAATGCAAAGGGATTTGTCCATAAGTACGGGGATAACGTAGACACCGACGTGATCATTCCCGCACGTTACCTGAACATTGCCGACAAGAAAGAACTCACTTCCCACTGTATGGAGGACATTGACAAAAACTTTGTGCGTGTCGTTCAGTCCGGAGATGTCATGGTGGGTGGTTTTAACTTTGGCTGCGGTTCCTCCCGGGAACATGCACCCATGGTCATCAAGGAATCCGGAATCTCCTGCGTGATCGCAAAAACCTTTGCCCGGATCTTCTACCGCAATGCCATTAACATTGGCCTCGCTATTTTAGAGTGTCCGGAAGCCAGCGAAAAAATTGAGGCAGGCGACGAGGTCTCCATTGACTTTGATACCGGGATCATTACCAATCTGACTAAAAATGAAACCTATGAGTCGCTCCCCTTCCCCGAATTTATCAAGGAAATTATTACAGCAGGTGGCCTAATGGCTTCCATTGGGCAGAACCAAGGAAAGGCAGGTAAGCCATGAATTATCATATTGCGGTCGTTCCCGGAGACGGGATTGGTCCCGAGGTTATGGACCAGGCACTCTTGGTGCTCGATCGGGTCGGTCAAAAATTTGGCCATACCTTTGCGTATCAAAAAGTATTGGCTGGCGGTTGTGCCATTGATGCCACCGGCACCTGTCTGCCAAAAGAAACCATTGATGTGTGTAAGGCCTCCGACGCAGTACTGCTTGGCGCTGTGGGCGGCTGGAAGTGGGACTCCCTACCTGGTGATCAGCGACCCGAGCAGGCCCTTTTGGGTCTGCGCAAAGAGTTGGGGCTCTTTGCAAACCTGCGTCCTGCCATGCTGTTCGATGAACTGATTGACTCCTGCCCGTTAAAGTCTGATATTGTCGCCGGTGGTCTCGATATCGTGGTGGTTCGTGAACTGACTGGCGGGATCTATTTCGGAGAAAAGGGTTTTAAGGACACAGCGCTCGGCAAGGCGGCCTATGACGTGGAACAGTACGCCGAAGAAGAAGTCCGCCGCATCGCAAAGGTTGCCTTTGATATGGCGCGCAAGCGAAATAAGCACGTCACCAGCGTGGACAAGGCCAATGTGCTCGAAAGCTCCCGCCTCTGGCGTCGGGTAGTAACCGAAGTATCTACTGATTATCCCGATATTACGTTAGACCACTTATATGTGGACAATGCCGCTATGCAGTTGGTTCGTAATCCCAAACAGTTTGATGTGATTGTAACTAGCAATTTGTTTGGGGATATTCTCTCCGACGAGGCCAGCATGATTACTGGTTCCATCGGCATGCTACCCTCTGCTAGCTTGGCTACGGGCAATTTCGGAATGTATGAGCCAATCCATGGTTCTGCGCCTGACATTGCTGGCCAGGATCAAGCCAATCCTATGGCCACCATCCTCTCTGTCGCTATGATGCTTCGCTATACGTTTGGGCTCATGGAAGAAGCAACAGCCATTGAGTCTTCAGTCAAACAAATATTGAAAAAAGGTTACCGCACACCTGACCTCTACTATCACCAAAAGGAAGAAAACTTTTTAGAAGCAGCTATGAATCTCATCTCTCCTGGCCCCAACGGGACCCCCGGCAAGCAAATTCTCATTGGAACACAGGAAGCTGGCCGTCTGATATCAGGTGAGCTATAATAAAATGCGCCCCGGGAAACCTGTTTCCCGGGGCGCATTTTTGTATTGACAAGGAGGAGCTCATTTTCCATGTGAAAGGAATTCTATTGTAGGTTTCTCACCCACAAGCCGTGCTGACTACAATGGTAGTAAAGCTTACTTCCATGCATTTTTGGAAAGCGAACTGCACTGCTCTGTTCCGGATAGAGCTTCATGAGCAGCATGCGATCAATATCCACATAGGCAACAAATGTAATATAATGCTGTTTCGTCATCTCGTGAGTAAAGGTCACATAGTAATCGTCTTCTACGGTTTCCACCGTCAACGTGTGTTCCTCTTCCGGCACTTTTGCTAAAAGTGGATTGAGTTTTCGTCCACAGCAGGATAGTTCATCTCCACCCGTTGCGGTTAAGGTATTCCCGCAGTTGGGACAAACATAAAATTTTATCCGTTTCATATTCCCTCCGTCTTTATGATTCTCATTCAAATCACCCTGCAGGATCTTTTCCACATCCACTCCAAAAATCTCTGAGAGTCTTTTGAGCATGGCAATATCAGGACACCCTGCGCCCCGCTCCCACTTGGAAACGGTTTTGTCGCTGATGTGCAGTTTCTCTGACAGCTGCTTCTGGGTCAGATTTTGTTCTTTCCGCAGATCATACAGCAATAATCCAATCTTCTGGCTATCCATGTTCTCGCCTCCAAAGAGCATCATATCGAATTTGTATTAAAAATGCAATCTACGCTACGTAGAGTGATTTGCGCTGTTTTTAACTTAGCCAAAAAAGATGAAATGAACAAGCCCCAAAAACCAAGGTTTTTGGGGCTTGCTTTACTACTTTATTTTTTTGCCTCTGGATGGGACGCAAGCTGCAACAGTTTCTGATACTTTGCCTTTGCATGTGCTTCCGCCTTGTCAAACAGGACCTTTGCCCGATCGGGGAAGGTGATTCCAAGAGAGGAGAAGCGAACCTCGCCTTCCAGGAATTCCTTATAATCAATGCTCGGCTCGGAGGAGTCTAATTGGAAGGGGTTTTTCCCTTGCTCAATCCGGCGAGGATCGTAACGGAAGAGGTGCCAGTAACCAGCCTCCACGGCAGCACTCATTTCCAGCATGGTATTGCTCATACCCATCTTGATGCCATGGCTGATGCATGGTGCATAAGCAATGATGATCGAGACGCCCTGATAGGACTCCGCTTCGATAATGGCGCGCAAGGTCTGCTGATAATCAGCGCCCATTGCAACTTGTGCCACATAGACATCACCGTACTGCATCGCAATGGCAGCCAAGTCCTTCTTTTGCAAGCTCTTTCCTGCAGCGGCAAACTGTGCAACAGCACCAATATTGGTCGCCTTGGATGCCTGACCACCCGTATTGGAGTAGATCTCTGTATCCAGCACCAAAATGTTGATATTCTCACCGGAAGCCAGCACGTGATCCACACCGCCATAACCGATGTCGTAGGCCCAGCCGTCTCCACCGAAAGACCAAACGGATTTGTAGCTGAACATATCCTTCATGCCAAGGAGTGCCTTAAGGTCTGCTTCATTTGTGCTCTTTTTCGCTAGTGCCTTTGCCAACTCTTCTGCAAGATTATTCGCAGTTGCTCGGGACTGGGTCGGTTCCGTGCGCTGTTTGAGCCATGCTCCTGCAGCGGCAGTAACATTGGCAGGAGTTGCACTGTTTTCGGTGATCTTCTTGGCCAGATTGACTGCCGCTCTCTGTCGGGAAGTTACCGCCATGCTCATACCAAAGCCAAACTCCGCAGCATCTTCAAAGAGAGAATTTTCCCAGGCAGGGCCATATCCATCCTTACTGATGGTATAGGGTGTGGTAGGTGCGCTCCCGCCCCAGATGGAGGTACAGCCGGTGGCATTGGCAATATACATATATTCGCCAAAGAGTTGCGTGACCAGCTTAACGTAAGGTGTCTCACCGCAGCCAGCGCAGGCACCGGAGAACTCAAACAGGGGACGCTCAAATTGACTGCCCTTCACCGTGTCGGTGGCAAAGGGGGTGTGCTTCTTGGTTACCTTCTCCACACCGTAGTTAAAGACAGCCTGCTGATCCAGCTGGCTAGCCATGGGTTTCATCACCAAAGCCTTATCCTTAGCTGGGCAAGCGGAAACACAGCTGCCACAACCCGTACAGTC
>JAQSXW010000078.1 GCA_029256465.1 Evtepia sp. | reverse complement strand
ATGATGATGAACGGTTCCAATGTTCTGATCCTTGATCAACCAACAAACCACTTGGATCTTGAATCAATTACGGCCCTTAACAACGGCTTGGTGGATTTCAAAGGGATCGTCCTATTTTCTTCTCATGATCATCAGTTCATTCAAACGATTGCGAACAGGATTATTGAAATCAAACCTGATGGCTTGAAGGATAGAATGATGACGTATGATGAGTACCTCTCAATCGAGTAAGGATTGTGAGCAATAGATTGCGCGAAGCAAAAACATGTATAATGAACAATGACTGATCAAAAAGCCCCTCTTCATTTGTGCTATGACACTAAATGAAGAGGGGCTTTTTAGGCTTCCACTCCATTTCTACTCTCAATTCCCTATGCTAAGATAGGATCATCAGAAAACAAATCTTATTGAAAGGAAGGATGGAATGAAGCAGTTCATGATAAAGCCTACGATCTATCAGATCGCAACTTGCGAAGAATTCGTTCATCACTTTCAGCTCGGAGAAAATGACCTTATTATCACCAACGAATATATCTATGAACCGTCCTTTGGCTCCATGAGTTTGGCTTGCCATGTTGTGTTTCAAGAGAAATACGGGACAGGAGAACCTTCCGATGAAATGGTTGAAGCCATCTACCGGGATATCCCTAAGAATTACCGTCGAGTCATTGGCATCGGTGGTGGTGGCGTTCTGGATGTCACCAAAGTTCTTGCACTCAAGTACATCTCTCCTGTGTTGGCCCTCTATGACGGAAAACATGAAATCATCAAGGACAAGGAACTGATTTTGGTGCCCACCACCTGTGGCACCGGTAGTGAAGTAACTAACATTTCCATTTTGGCGCTGAGCAGTCGTGGTACAAAAAAAGGGCTGGCAACTGATGCATTGTTTGCCGACAGTGCTGTTTTGATTCCAGAGCTACTGAACGCACTCCCCTTCCGTTTCTTTGCAACAAGTTCCATTGATGCACTCATTCATGGTGTGGAATCCACGTTATCTCCAAAGGCCAACCAAACCACCAAGTTATTTGGATATAAGGCCATTGATATGATTCTTCGTGGATTTATGGAGATCCGCGACCACGGCCCAGAAGCCAGAATTCCTCTTCTGGAACAGTTCCTGATTGCCAGCAATTACGCAGGTATCGCCTTCGGCAATGCAGGTTGCGGCGCTGTTCACGCCTTAAGCTACCCCTTGGGCGCTGTCTATCATGTCCCTCACGGGGAAGCCAATTATGCCATGTTCACGGGCGTTATGAACAAATATCTCTCCATCAAATCTGACGGTGAACTAGCCTGCCTCAACGCATTTATTGCTGATATCTTACAATGTGATATCTCCTGCGTCTATAAAGAGTTAGAAAACCTGCTAAATATTCTGATCCCCAAGAAAACCTTGCGGGAATACGGCATGACAGAAGCTGACCTTCACGCCTTTACTGATTCTGTCCGGGATAATCAGCAGCGCCTGATGTCCAATAATTTTGTCCCCTTAAGCGATGAGCAGGTATATGGCATTTATCGAACTTTGTACTAAACACTTTCAAACATAATCATATTCAAGGGGGTTCTATCATGTTGAGAGAAGCATTGCCAGAAATCATCACCGAAAGTCTTCCGGGGCCAAAAGCCAAAGCCATCATCGACCGCCGAGCCGATGCCATTCCTTCCGCCATCCGTTGCGGATATCCTGTCGTTATTCATCGTGGCGAAGGTGCCATGCTGGAAGATGTGGATGGCAACCGTTTTCTGGACTGGATCGGTGGTGTCGGTGTCCTGAACATTGGTTATACCCAACCAGAAGTCGTGGCAGCCCTCAAGGAACAGGCCGACCGTTACTTCCACGGGATGTTCAATATCGTAACGCATGAAGGCTATGTTGCCTTGGCGGAAAAACTGGCGTCCATTGTCCCCGTTCGGGGAGACAAGAAAAAAACCTTTTTTGCTAACTCTGGTGCGGAAGCCAATGAAAATGCCGTTAAAGTTGCAAAAGCATATACCAAAAGGCCCAACATCATCGTCTTTTCTGGGGCGTTCCATGGCCGCACGATGCTCACCATGTCAATGACTTCGAAAAAAGCGTATGCCAACGGCATGGGTCCCTTCCCAGATGGCGTTTATCGCGCCAGATTCCCCTATTATTATCGCAATCCCGTCGGAATGCCGGAAGAAGCAGCGCTGGACTACTACCTCGACAGCATCAAGAGCACATTTGAAGAGGCTTCTCCTGCCGAGCACGTAGCCGCGATTATCGTGGAACCCCTGCAGGGAGAAGGTGGATTCATTCCTGCTCCCATCGAATGGATTAAGGCTGTCAGGAAACTGTGCGATGAGCACGGCATCCTACTCATCGCAGATGAGGTGCAAACTGGCTTCTGCCGTACCGGCAAACTATTTGCTTCGGAATACTGGAAGGAAGCAGGTGCCGCCCCCGACATTCTAGTCACCGCAAAATCCATCGCCGCCGGTGTTCCCATCAGCGCTATTGTCGCACGGGAAGAAATCATGGAATCCGTACCTGCCGGAACGATCGGCGGAACTTACTGCGGCAATCCACTCGCCTGTGCAGCAGCGTTAAAGGTCATCGAAATCATGGAACGCGACCACCTTGCAGATCGCTCCGCAGAGATTGGCCGCGTCGTCATGGAACGCTTTTTTCACTGGAAAACAATCTATCCGGTGATCGGTGACGTACGTGGGATGGGTGGTATGATCGGGTTAGAATTTGTTCAGGATCAGGATAGCAAAGAGCCAAATGCTCCATTTGTCAATACTCTGATTCAGGAAGCGGTCAATCGGGGCCTCATGCTGGAATGTGCCGGTACCTATAGCAATGTCATTCGTTTTCTGGCTCCTCTGACCATGACAGACGCACAGCTGAATGCCGGTTTGGACATCATGGAAGAGTCCATCAAGGCCCTACTTCATTTTTAATTTGGAATCAGCTCCGGGTCAGGCCAGCGGTGGAACAATGAGTTGATACTCTCGGACATAAAAGGCCATCTGCAGCTCAAAGAGCACCTCTCGACTGTCCAGATCCATTTGGAGGAGTGCCTTGATCTTTTTGATCCGGTAGTTGGTTGTATTCCGATGGCAATACATCTCGTCGGAGACCAAATTCACACTGCCGTTAAATTGTAGGTAGAGTTTCAGTGTCTCCACCAGTTGGCTACCACATTGGGAATCATACTCTTCTAAGGGCGATAAGATCTTGGTAAACTCATGAAGAACAGCTTGATCTCGGCAAGTAAAAAAAAGCTGTAACACTCCCAATTCATCAAACTTCAACTGTTGTTTGTTTTTGGCTATCCCACAGTAAAGTGCAGCGCATGCTCGTCCATAACTCTCCTTCAGCTTTTCAACCCCTGACAGGACAGATCCAATGCCACAGAAGAACCGGTCATTCGGGAAGGAAGCTGTACACAAGTTGAGAATCGTTCTCATCTGCTCCTCGATCTGTTTTTCTTCCTCTCGATGAACCAGTAGCACAAGTTGATTTTTATAAGAGAATACACACACCTGATCCAAGGATTGATTCAAATGATTCTCTGCCAGTATCAGCACATCACGCGAAAGCGTCGTCAGTACCTTCCCCTTTGCTTTCGTTTGATATGAAATAATGGCCACACAATACCTTCCATTTGGATCAAACTGATTGGTAATTAGTCTGGTTTCGTCATCCTTGGATAATAGCTTTTTATCGTTAATTAGCATTTGAAAAATATAGTTCAAGCGGTCTTGCTCATGCGTCCGAAAAAAGATTTGGTGACTGTACTCCTGAAGAATATCCGACAAATGATATTTCCAAGGCATTGTAATGAGCGGAAACTCATGTTCGTTACATAGATCTATAACCCGCTGCGGAATCGCATCTTCAAAGATGTATTTCCCCACATTGATAATCACGCCACAGGAATTCTTACTGATGAGCATCTGCAAAAACGATTCCAGTTCGTCCTCCCCCTGCAAGCTGAACCCGGTGAGAACCATGAGCTCACCGCCTCGCAAAAAATCAGCGTTGCCGATATCCTCTGAGAAGTACAGCCAGCGAAGGGAACGATAGAGTCCTTGCTCTCCCGCCAGCAATTTGAGCTGATACTTATGTTTTGTCTGTTCAAATACCGTCCCTAGCGTGAGCGCCATCTCCATCACCCTTTCCCAACTTTAGTCTTTGCCTCTTTTCATCATTTTACACCAAAAACGCGAGAGACACAACGTAGAATCTGATCTAAAGGCAACCCTTATACTATGGAACCTTTTATACTTTTAATTCATTAAACTACTTACTGAGAAAGGAATTTTATTATGTCACTGATGACTGGAAAACAATACGTCGAAAGCCTTCGCAAGCTTAACTTACGCGTATATATGTTTGGAAAGCAAATTGAAAACCCTGTGGATGATCCCATTCTCCGTCCTTCTGTCAATTCCGTCCGTATGACCTATGACGTAGCTCAGATGCCCGAACATCAGGCTCTGATGACTACCATCTCCCCCTTAACAGGTGAACGGGTGAACCGCTTTACTCACATTCACATGTCCACCCAGGATCTGATCAACAAAGTGAAAATGCAGCGTCTTTTGGGCCAGATGACGGCTTCCTGCTTTCAGCGCTGCGTGGGTATGGATGCCTTCAACGCAGTTTATAGCACCACTTATGAAATCGACCAAAAATATGGCACACAGTATCATGAGAATTTCCGCCGCTATGTGACGATGTGCCAGGAGAATGACTTTACCGTGGATGGTGCCATGACTGACCCCAAAGGGGATCGCAGCCTGCCTCCTCACAAACAGCCAGATCCCGATATGTACCTGCGTGTAGTAGAGCGTCGTCCCGACGGTATTGTCGTGCGCGGTGCGAAAGCCCATCAGACTGGCATGTGTAACTCTCACGAAGTACTGGTGATGCCTACCGTTGCCATGGGACCCGAAG
>JAQSXW010000077.1 GCA_029256465.1 Evtepia sp. | reverse complement strand
CAAAAAAAATCGGGAAAATTGACGAAGTCGGTTTTGGCTAAAAAGGAGCTTTACAAGGTAGGTCTGAGTGGCTATAATAGTACACTGACATGCCTAAAAGTTAAAATAGCAAAAAATCAAAGTGGTCAGTTTTTGGGAGATGAAGGAGATGTTGACCTATAACTTGGAACATATTCCGGAAAAGAGCATGTATGAACATCTATATCGTTGCATTAAAGATGACATCGTTCTTGGAAAGCTAAAGGCAAATGAGAAGCTACCGTCGAAGCGAAGCTTTGCAAAAAACTTAGGGATCAGTAATACTACGGTGGAAAACGCGTATGCGCAACTGGTAACAGAAGGTTATTTATATTCCTTGCCGAAAAAGGGGTACTTTGTTTCCTCTTTGGATAAACAGGTTGTGGAAAAACCCGCGCCCAGTGAGGCTTTGCAGGAAAAAAGCTCGCAGCGTAAGGAGTACTTTGCTGACTTTATGAGCGGCGCAGTTGCCACAGATGCGTTTCCGTTTTCAGTTTGGATTAAACTATTACGCAATGTGATGGCCACAGAAGACAAAGCGACGCTCCTAACGGATCGACCAGCTGGAGGGCTTGTACAGCTTCGTAATGCAATTGCCAATCACCTGTTAGAGTTTCGGGGCATGAATGTGCTGCCGGAGCAGATCATTGTGGGGGCAGGTACAGAATATTTATACACCGTTCTCGTTCAGCTGTTGGGACGAGAGCGAATCTATGGCGTCGAGGACCCGGGATACATGCGCCTGACTTGGATTTATGAACGAAACGACATTTTCTGCCGCCACATTCCAATGGATCACGCAGGCGTGATGTTAAAGGCCTTGGAGGAATCCGGGACTGAAATCCTGCATATTACCCCATCTCACCACTTCCCAACGGGGATTGTCATGCCAGCCAGCCGTCGCTATGAATTGCTTGGCTGGGCCTCTGCACAGGAAGGTCGTTATATCATTGAGGATGATTATGACTGCGAATTTCGTTTGTCAGGGAAACCAATTCCAACCTTGCAGAGCATTGATCAGACGGAAAAGGTGATCTACATCAATACCTTTTCCCAGAGTTTGGCACCGGCTTTTCGGATGAGCTATCTTGTACTTCCCCTGCATTTGGTGAAACGTTTCTATGAGATTTTGGGCTTCTATTCCGGTACGGTCTCCTGTTTTGAACAACTGACCTTGGCCCGGTTTTTGGAGGGCGGATATTTTGAAAAACACATCAATCGCATGCGCACCTATTATCGGAATCTAAGAGATCAATTGTTACAGGAGATTAAGAACAGTCCGCTTCAGCCCATTGTCCGGATCAGTGAGGAAAACTCAGGGGTTCACTTCTTGATGGAAGTGGAAACGGAGAAGACGGATGGGGAGCTCATAGAGGCTGCGGACAAAGCCGGCATTTTGCTCTCCTGCGTTTCCCAATATTATTACGAGCAGAGCAAGCAAAAGCAGCATGTGTTGGTTCTCAACTATTCCGGTATTCCACCTGAGAAGGTCAAAGAGGTGGTGGCACGACTTGCTCGGTGCATCACAAAGCCTGACGGGATGGAATAGAATACGGTCAAGCCTCTTGAATCTTAGATTTTAAGGTGGTAAAATAATGCCAAATCATTGTATCTTTTGATATGCTGGATTAATAATTTTTGGAGGGAACCATTTCATGTTTGATAAGTTAATTGAAAATCTGAAAGCAAACCCCCGCACCCTTGTCTTCACAGAGGGACCGGACGCCCGCATTCTAGAGGCAACTGCTCGCCTGAAGCAAGGCAAATTTTTGACTCCGATCCTGGTTGGCAAGGTGGCCGAAGTGGAAGCTGCTGCTAAGGCAGGAAATTTTGATATTACCGGTGTGAAAATCGTCGATCCTGAGACTTATGAAAATATGGATGCCATGGTACAGACCATGGTGGAACTGCGTCAGGGTAAAATGTCCCCCGAGGATTGCCGAAAGAACCTCATGAAGGGCAATTACTTTGGGACCATGCTTGTGAAGATGGGCGTGGCTGACGCATTGCTGGGTGGTGCGACCTATTCCACTGCGGATACGGTTCGTCCTGCACTCCAGCTTATTAAGACGAAGCCTGGCAATAAGAACGTTTCTTCCTGCTTTATTCTGGTGCGTGAGAACGCCGATGGAACTGACGAGCGTCTATGTATGGGCGACTGTGCCATTCAAATCAATCCCGATGAGGATGCGCTGGTTGAAACCGCACTGGAATGTGCAAAAACAGCAAAAATCTTCGGAATTGACCCCAAAGTAGCTTTCCTCAGTTATTCCACCAAAGGCTCCGGTAAGGGCGACGATGTGGATAAGGTACGCAACGCCTGCGAAAAGGCAAAAGCAGCAGCTCCCGAGTTCGCAATCGATGGCGAAATGCAGTTTGATGCTGCGGTATCTCCCACTGTTGGTCAGCTCAAATTCCCCGGTTCTTCCGTAGCTGGTTATGCCAACACCTTTATCTTCCCTGAAATTCAGTCCGGCAACATCGGATATAAGATTGCCCAGCGTTTGGGTGGCTTTGCAGCTTTTGGCCCCATCCTTCAGGGCCTGAATGCACCGATCAATGACCTGTCCCGTGGCTGTGATGCAGACGAGGTCTATAAAATGGCAATCATCACTGCTGCACTTGCATAATTGATGTAATAGATTTTAGAAAGAGGACTGCTAAGGCGGTCCTCTTTTTCTTTTTTAAAGCGGTTTTCTTGACGGATTCAGACAGAGAGAGATGCTCAGAAAGCTTGACTTTTTTCGGAAAGCATGATAGGTTAAAGTAACACTTTAACGCTCAGAAGATTAAAGCGAAAAACTGTATTTCCTGCCCGCAAGGACGATGAGGAAGAAAGGATTTGTCCGTATGCCTGTGACCGACTTTTTGGAACGAAATGTTAAGCTTTATGGAGACGAGATTGCCCTGGTAGAGCTGAATCCCGAGGTGAGTGAGAACCGCCGTACCACATGGAAAGAGTACGCATTGATGCAGCCTACCTCTCAGGAACCTTATCGCCGGGAGATTACATGGAACGTATTCAATGAGAAGGCCAACCGTTTTGCGAATATGCTGATTTCCCGTGGGATTAAAAAGGGAGACAAGGTTGCTATTTTGATGTATAACTGTTTGGAGTGGCTACCGATTTACTTTGGGATTTTGAAAACTGGAGCCTTGGCAGTACCCTTCAACTTTCGTTATTCTGCAGAGGAGATTCAGTATTGTGCTGATCTGGCAGAGGTAGATGTCTTGGTGTTCGGTTCAGAGTTTATTGGCAGAATTGAAGCCGTTGCCGACGAACTAAGTCGTGGAAGACTACTGATTTATACGGATGATACTTGTCCCACATTTGCTGAGAGCTACCGCGAACTAACGGCGGACTGTTCCTCTGCACCACCACAAGTTCTTGTGACGGATGATGATGACGGGGCAATCTATTTTTCCTCTGGGACGACTGGCTTTCCTAAGGCGATTTTACATAAGCATCGCAGCCTGACACAGGCAGCAGAAATGGAACAGCGGCATCATGCGATTACCCACGAAGATAACTTTCTGTGTATTCCACCCTTGTATCACACCGGTGCGAAGTTCCATTGGTTTGGAAGTTTGATCGCTGGAAGTCGAGCAGTCCTACTCAAGGGAACTGGGCCAGAGCATATCTTACGCACCACATCCGAAGAGGGCTGCACCATTGTTTGGCTTTTGGTGCCATGGGCGCAGGATATTTTAGATACTTTAGAACGAGGCGACTTGAAGCTCAAGGATTACCACTTGGATCAGTGGCGGCTCATGCACATTGGTGCACAACCGGTGCCTCCTTCCATGATTAAACGATGGAGAGAATACTTTCCGCATCACCAATATGATACCAATTACGGCTTGTCAGAGTCGGCAGGACCGGGTTGCGTCCATCTTGGGATGGAGAACACCAAAAAGGTTGGTGCCATTGGGGTACCTGGCTATCGCTGGAAATGTAAGATTGTGGACGAGGCAGGCAATGTTGTAAGGCAGGGAGAGGTCGGGGAGCTTTGCGTGAAAGGTCCGGGACTCATGACCTGTTACTATCGAAATCCTGAGGCGACCGCAGATGTCCTGAAGGAAGACTGGCTTTGTACCGGGGATATGGCCATGCAGGATGAGGAAGGATTCTATTTCCTAGTCGATCGGAAGAAGGATGTGGTGGTCAGCGGTGGCGAGAATCTCTATCCGGTGCAGATCGAAGCATTCCTTCGTTCCTTTGATAAGATTAAAGATGCAGCGGTGATCGGATTGCCAGACAAGCGTTTGGGTGAGATTGCCGGAGCCATCATTGAAGTAAAAGAGGGCATGGAGTGTACAGAAGAAGAGGTACGCAACTTTTGTATGGAACTGCCCCGTTATAAGCGTCCAGTTCAGATTATTTTTGCAGAAATCCCGAGAAATGCCACAGGTAAGATTGAAAAACCCGTGCTGCGGAAACGCTATGGAGCAGAACATTTGGTGGAGATGCAGAACAGAAGCTGAGGAGAAGGAAGGAGTTGGACGGCAATGGCAAGACCGGCCAAGAAAGAGCGTAGTATGTCGCTCTATGAGCATATCGTGAAACTGGAAAGTGTGGAAGAATGCTGCCGATTTTTTGATGATCTTTGTGCCATTACCGAGCTTTGCGCCATTGAACAGCGGTTTGACGTGGCGAAGATGCTCCATGACGGAATGGTGTACACTGCGATTTTGAACAAAACCGGGGCCAGCTCTGCCACCGTGAGCCGCGTAAACCGGGTGCTTAACTATGGGACCGGAGCATTGGGAGAAATCATCGAACGTGTGGCGGCGGAAAAGGCTGGCGAAACAGAAGAAGTAAGCGGTGAAGAACCCCAAAGAGAGCAAGAATAACCTTTTAAAAGAGAAAATATAAACAATCACGGCGTTTCCGATGAGCGGAAACGCCGTGATTGTTTTATTCGAATGGTTCTTCCTCTTTTTTAGCGCTCCCCTTACGTTTCCTCCATTTCACACATTCCGTCAAGAGATATTCGATCTGCCCATTGATCGAGCGAAAATCATCTTGAGCCCAGGCACTAAGGTCTTGATATAGTGGGGTCTTTATTTCCACATAGAACCACCAAGAGATTGCTCACCATTGCTGCCTTGCGTTCCTCGTCCAATTCAACGATCTCATGTTCACTTAGTTTAGATAGTGCGGTTTCCACCATGCCGACAGCACCTTCCACGATCATTTGACGGGCGTCAATAATGGCTTTGGCCTGCTGCCTCTGGAGCATAGCGGCGGCAATCTCAGGCGCATAGGCCAGATGGGTAATCCTGGCCTCGATGATTTCTAAGCCTGCAATTTCCAATTTCGACTGAATTTCTTCCCGCAGATGCTGGGAAATTTCCATACTGCTACCCCGCAGGGATTTTTCGCTCAATTCATCTTCGTCAGAAATGTCATAGGGATAGAGCCGCACGATATTGCGCAGGGCAGAATCACATTGAATGGAAAGGTACTCTGCATAATTGTCCACGTTAAAAGCGGCGCGGGCTGTATTCGTTACTCGCCAAATGACGACAATACCAATTACGATAGGATTACCCAGTTTATCATTAATCTTTTGCTTGTCGTTATTCAGCGTCATGGATTTGAGCGAAATTTGTTTCGTAGCTTTCGCAGGGGTAGAACGCTTTGTATGGCTGTTTAGGCTGTTATCCCCGGCGATGACTTCAGCTGTGGAGAGTGGACTGGTGCCTCCGGCGGGGTTGATTGCCGAGGTAAAAGGATTGACAAAGAAAAAGCCAGGTCCAATCAGGGTACCATAGTACTTACCAAACAAGGTGAGTACAAAAGCTTCATTGGGTCGCAGGACCTTCAGTCCACAGAAGGGAATCCAGCCAATGCATAGATAGACAATGAAGACTGTGGTGGGGAAAGCAGCCTCACTTTCTGCAAAGAAAATGGTAAGAAAGATTGCGGCAAGGTAAAGAAGACTGGTCAGTAGAAGAAATGCCATCCCACTTTTTGCAGGAGCTACTTTTTCCTCCATAATTAAATTGTGCTCATCACGGTTCATAAGAAACCCTCCATGTATTATTGTGATATCAAATTGATATCACAATAATATTCCTTCTTATCTGCAATGTCAAGAGGGAAAATAAAAACACAGAGGAAAAGACTTTCGCCTTTCCTCCGTGTTCAAATTGGTAGGTTTATTTTCCGAGTGTTGTCCGAAGTGGTGCCTGCGTTGGCTTTTCATAACAGGCAAAGACGTTTTCTACCAAGGATGGATCTGGTTTTTTTGTCATCAATGAGACAATAGGAACCAGAATCAGGTTAATCGTCATGGCAAATACGCCTGCGTTAATGGGAGATTGAATTAGTGTAGGGAAGTGAGTCCGGAACAACATGTTTAGCACCATAATTCCTGTGGCAACAAGAAAACTTGTCCAGCAGGCAGCGGTCGTCGCTTTTTTCCAATAGAGACCGAATAGGAAGGGGGCAAGGAACGCTCCGGCGAGTGCCCCCCAGGAGATCCCCATCATCTGAGCAATAAAGGTAACACTGCTGTTGTATTGAATGATCGCAATCACAGCTGATATGGCGATGAATACAACAATCAAGATGCGGATCAGCATCAGTTGTGCGCTGTCCTGCATTTTTTTAGTGATGGTTTGTTTGAAAAAGTCCATAACCATGGTGCTTGAAGAAGTTAAGACCAGAGAAGCCAGAGTGGACATGGAGGCTGAGAGAACCAGAATCACCGCCAAGGCGATAAAGAAGGGAGAAAGGTTGGAGAGCATTGTGGGAATGATGGAGTCATAACCGTTAGCCGCAATATTTACCTGATCGGAAAATAGGCGTCCAAAGCCGCCGAGGAAATAGCAGCCTCCTGCCACGACTACCGCAAACAGGGTAGAGATGACGGTTCCCTTTTTAATAGCAGTTTCACTTTCGATGGAGTAGAATTTTTGCACCATCTGGGGAAGTGCCCAGCTACCCAAGGAAGTGAGAATCACCACAAAGAACAAGCTGAGAGGAGAAGGACCAAAGAAGGACGCGAACACACCAGGAGCTGAGGAAACCGCCGGGTCAGACACATTGGCAAGCCCCTTGAGCGAAGCAGAAAATCCACCTTTTGTCATTAAGACGGCTGCAATGATGGCAACGATGCCACCCAGCATGATAATTCCCTGAATAAAATCATTGATGGCAGTAGCCATATAACCACCCAGAATGACATAAATTGCAGTGAGCACAGACATGAGGATGATGCAAACGGAATAGTCGATATGAAATGCCATTCCAAAAAGCCGCGATAAGCCGTTATAAAGAGAGGCGGTGTAAGGAATCAGGAAAATAAAGATAAGTACAGATGCCCCTATACGAAGGGAAGGGCTACCAAACCGGGAAGAGAAGAATTGGGGCATGGTAGCAGAATTCAGGTGTTGTGTAATGATTCGGGTACGGCGACCGAGGATGACCCAAGCAAGCAAAGAGCCAATGAAGGCATTGCCAATCCCAATCCATACGGAGGCGATGCCATATTTCCATCCAAATTGGCCGGCATAGCCCACAAAGATTACAGCAGAAAAATAGGAAGTGCCGTAAGCAAAAGCAGTCAGCCAAGGCCCGACGGAACGGCCGCCTAGCACAAAACCATGGATATTGGTGGCATGCCTCCGGCAATAGATGCCCACCGCTATCATAATCAAAAAATACACGATCAGCATGGAAAGTTTCATGGTGAAGTTCCTCTCCTGTTATTTAGTCCGAAAAAGCTTTAATGCTTTCCAACTTTAACACAAAAAAGACTGCGAGTCAAGGTTAATGAGATGGAATCTCAACCTTTTTAGACAAAAAATGAAGCTGTTGACAAAAGTGTCAACAGCTTCATCAAAATAGTAGACATGATCAGCGCTCATTACGTTTTGGTTGCCCAGTTTCCTGTGGCCAATGCTTTTAAGTACGCATTGAGAAAACCATCGATGTCTCCATCCATGACATTATTCACATTTCCGGTTTCGTAGGCAGTACGAGTGTCTTTGACCAGCGTGTATGGCATAAAAACATAGGATCGAATTTGGCTACCCCATTCAATTTTCAGTTGGACACCCTTAATATCGGAGATTTTGTCCAAATGCTCCTGTGTTTTCACTTGGATTAGTTTGGAGCGGAGCATTTTCATACAGGTGTCCTTGTTTTGGAACTGGCTTCGCTCCGACTGAGAGGAGACTACAATTCCTGTAGGTTTATGAATCAGACGAACGGCGGAGGAGGTTTTGTTGATATGCTGGCCGCCTGCGCCGGAGGCGCGGTAAACCTGCATTTCAATATCTTCTTGACGGACATCCACTTCCACATCATCTGGGATTTCAGGCATAACTTCCAAGGCAGCAAAGGAGGTGTGGCGGCGTGCATTGGCATCGAAGGGAGAGACTCGAACCAGACGATGTACACCATGTTCACCCTTTAGATAGCCGTAGACGTTTTCACCCTGGATGATGATGGTAGCGCTTTTGAGGCCTGCTTCGTCACCGTCCAAGTAGTCGACCACTTGATAAGAAAAACCGCGACGCTCTGCCCAACGGGTATACATACGGTAAAGCATTTGTGTCCAATCTTGCGCTTCTGTACCACCTGCACCGGCATGAAAGGTAAGGATCGCGTTG
>JAQSXW010000076.1 GCA_029256465.1 Evtepia sp. | reverse complement strand
AAACGTGTCTTTTACCAAGAAATATTCCTCGGCGTTTGGGGGCAAAGGGAGAACCGCCAGAAGTTGAGTTCCTCTGGCGGTTAATGCGGGGGGAGAGATGGGAGGGAATTTTGGTTTGGGGTTTTGCTAATCTAAATTATAGCATTTTTAATCACACAAAAAGTGATGTTGTCACATTTACAGCAAGAATTATAATAAGTGAACCACCCAGCATTAACTGTGAGATCTACCTCTGCTCTCAGTTAAATCTGCATAATTAAATGAAAGCGGGAAAAAATATTACAAGCAATCAAAAGGAGAATAAAACAATGTTTTCTGCAAACGAACCAAACAGAGGTCGGGGCGCTATCAGCCCTGAAACTATGGACGATTCTAAAGATAAGCAAAATAAAAAGAACCCAAATGATCAAGACAGAAGAGATAAGAACTGGAAAAAGTAATATAATGAAGCCTCCCCCATTGCGCCAATGATTGCCAGGGGGGAGACTTTTTTAAATTAAACAAGTCCTACCTTATTTTCACGATTTGGCTAACATGTGCACAGTAAAATTAACAAAAATATTTTTGAGTTCTTGTTTATTTTTGTTGATATTGTGATATGATAAGATATAACAAAATATATAAAGGGGGCTTTAATATGCGCACCATATCCTTTGGTTCCAAACATGCAACCGGTTGGCTTAAGTATGGGCAAGTCCGTGTGTGGGTCACTTTTGGCATTGCTTTCATTGCGTTTGTATTTGCACTTGCTACCCTTTTTATGGTGATTGATTAAGAAATTGAATGATGCAAAGAGAACATTCGTTAAAATCATCGTTAGCTTAACTAGCACTTCTGAATTTACGATGAAATCTTTTTCTTTGTCTAGCATATAAAAAAGCCTGTAACCTCAAAATTGGTTATGGGCTTTTTCAACTGTAATCAGTTTTAACAAGCTTTTTTGTTTGCATATTTAGTATTTCTATAAACGGAAAACTCCCCCAAGGCTCATAGCTAAGGGGGAGTCAACTCATAAAACGCCTATCTGTGCCAACATAAACCCAACCACACCCGCAACTAATGCCGCAATCATTGTCTGCACTAGACCTTCCCATCGCTTACCAGGTATATGCGCAAGTGCCTTGACATCCGCTTTAATCTCTGTCACATCTTCCTTTAATTGCTTTTGTTCCGTAGCAAGGATCGCAACAGATGCTACTAATTGATCCATATGATCCTGACGTTCTTCCATTTTGTCTAGTCGCTCTGTGTTGGTTTTACTTCTGCTATCAATTTTTTCTATTTTGATTGCTAACTCTTCGGTTGATGCCATATCCGCCCTCCTTACTTGCCGATCAACGACCTTCTGAGTGGATTCTACGGCAGCCTAAACTTCCCAAGAGATTGCCCTCTGTCTCAATATATGTTACAACATACCATATAGTTTTCCGTTAATGTCTTGATAACAGAGCATGATCATTTCCCTTTTTTAACCGAAACGTATATCGTGGCATTTCTTCAGTGAATAGAATCCAACGTAGGGAATCAAATATAACGATGGCGACTCCAGCCAAAAATATCCACAAGACGCTATACGGGACGCAAATTTGCCCCCAAAGATTCCACGGTAGATGAGAGTAATCCCATACGTTTAACCTCAACCATACGTTTAGAACAAGTCCTGCAATCAGCTCGATTACAGTAATCATCAAACCACCCCCAATCGCATGTAACCATAATGGTGTATCCCAGTTCAAATGAACGTTGACTTGATCAAGCAGAAACGACAAAGCAAATGCGATAATCAGCATCGACCAATGTGTCCAACCTCTCCAAAAAAACTCAATCCACCAGTATATCAATCCACCGATCAAGCTCAGCAGAACAGTCTTTTTTATTTCACGCAACATGATATAATACCTCGTTTATATTGAAAGATCTCACGGGAGTGTAGACCTGTAGCCGTTCCAGACTTTTTTCATAATAAGAGTGTTTCCGAAAATGTGAAAACAACTCACAACGGGCAAACATTTATTGCTTAACCAATATCTTTCATTTTTAAGTGGGGGTGAATTGCATGAAAAATGACCGACTTTTTCAGATTCTGTATCGCCTGTTGCAAAAGAAAAACATCACCGCGCCAGAGCTTGCAAAGCAATTGGAGGTTTCAGTACGCACGATATATCGCGATATTGAGGCTCTTTCCATAGCTGGGATCCCGGTCTATACGTCGCCTGGCAAGGGCGGTGGGATTTCTCTGATGGATGGCTATACCGTTGATAAAGCGTTGCTTTCTGATGATGAACAGAACGAGATTCTTTTTGCCATCCAAAGCCTGAAAACCACTGGTCAAGACATGGACGCCCTACTGCAAAAGATGGGTACCGTATTCCAAAAGACGAACACCGACTGGATTGAGATTGATTTCTCCCGCTGGGGCTTTGGTCAGACCGACAGTGTGAAGTATGAACTACTTAAGCAAGGAATTCTGCAAAAGAAAGTGCTCCATATTCTCTATTGCAACATGTTTGGAGAAAACTCCGAGCGAAAGATTCAACCCATCAAATTGGTCTTTAAGGAAAAAAGCTGGTATCTGCAGGCCTTTTGCTTAAAAGCAGAAGACTTTCGTTTGTTTAAAATTAGCCGAATAATGGAACTTAACTTGACAGACATGCTGTTTGATGAGAACTTAAGCCTCACCCCAAGGCCAGATGTTGAGGCCCCTCCTTCCTCCCCTACCATAACGTTAACACTGAAATTTGCACCTTCCATGGCCTTCCGCCTTTTTGATGAGTTTGACCATAGCCTGATTCATGAGCAAGAGGACGGATCATTTTTAGCTACGGCAGATTTTCCATTGGATGGCTGGGTTTACAGCTATCTACTCTCCTTCGGCACAGCAGTGGAGATTTTGCAGCCTAAGGAGCTCCGTGCACAACTTGCTGATTATGCAAAGAAAATTTATGAGCATCACAAAACCTGACACACAGTTGTCATGTTTCATTTGATACTCTTAGCTCACAAGAGGAAAGCGTTTCCTCATTAACAAACTGGAGGGTTCAATAATGGAAGTGAAATATTGCCAGAGCTGCGGAATGCCCATGGGAAATACAGACGAGCTGTATGGTACAGAAGCTCTAGGAAACAAAAACCCTGATTATTGCACATACTGCTACAAGGATGGTAATTTTACGTTTCAAGGCACAATGGATGAAATGATTGAGATTTGTGTCCCCCACATGGTGCAAAGCAGTCAGGAAATGACGGAAGACGTCGCCCGTGAAATGATGCGTGCATTTTTCCCTACACTTAAGCGTTGGAAGAATGCGTAAGGGTCAGCGTTGTGGAATGCATCCCTTGCACTCCGTCTAGTACTAGGAGCGTGAAATCTATGAACTGGAATGTGCAATTCCCCCAAACACTTAAGCCCGAGCTTTCAGAAATCAATGCACATATCGACAATTCGCTTTGGATGCAGTTATTGGAGTATTTATCTACCACCTATGAAGTGAACCCCAGCACCGAATACAGCCGATGCTCCGGTGCGCCAGGTTGGAATGTGAAATACAAAAAGGGCAGTAAGGCGCTGTGCACGCTATA
Source organism: Evtepia sp. (assembly GCA_029256465.1). Lineage (GTDB taxonomy): Bacteria > Bacillota > Clostridia > Oscillospirales > Oscillospiraceae > Evtepia. The sequence continues at coordinate 1,536 of JAQSXW010000076.1, read as the reverse complement.
TCCAAATAAGGGCTACTTCACCTGTCTGGTATCGGTTGGCAGTAAACAGGCCATGGGGGCCGAACTGATGCTTGGTACCTGCACTGAGTATCTAAGCAACCTGTATTGGAATGCTAGACCCTTTAACGGCGGACGCTGGCTGATGATTGACGTAACTTCACAGGAAATATTGAATGATGTCAAAAGACTGATCGCCCTTAGGGTAAAACCGAAAAAATAAGGAGAGGCTCCCTGGAGCCTCTCCTTATTTTCAACCATTCTTTTTCACTACTGGAATCCAGACCTCATAACGAGTATTGGCAGGGTTGGGATCGAGATATACCTCCACATCAGGAGCTGCCCCGTATTCGTAACCCGAGGTAGGCAGCCACTCTGTGACGATCCGCTTCTCTAGGTCCTGAATGGAAATGCCGGAACCTTCCCCGGAAAAAACTGCCCAAGTAGCAGCAGGTACGATGTATTCCTCAAAACCATCAGAAGGCAGGGTGCTGGACACCGCGATAAAATACCGCCACTGATCAGCCGCCTCATTGCAGGCACTCACCCCAAGCACCCCCATGGGTGAACGATCCATCATGGCGCAAAGGCGAGGAATCGTTCCATCTTCCGATGCCTTGTTCCACAATCCAGGCACGGTTTCGAAGTTCTTTTCGATCTCAGCTTCCAGTGTGGCGCTTAACCCCACAATGCGAAAGGCCTCTTTTTTCTCAATCCTATAATTCATCTGTACCGCTCCCTTAATGGTCATTTGAAAGCTGATCGGTGGAAAGGATTTCAACGTAACGCCCTCACCCCTCGCTTGGGAGGGCGCAAAGCCGTGGACGCTTTGAAAAGCACGATTAAATGCTGTGGGGGAATCATAGCCGTATTTAAGGGCAATGTCGAGGATCTTTTCCTCACCACTTTGCAGGTCTGCCGCAGCCAGACTCATTTTTCTACGTCGGATATATTCCGAGAGTGGCAAGCCCGCCATATAGCCAAACATCCGCTGAAAGTGATACGCTGAACAGCATGCAATTTTACCAAGCTCTTCATAGTCAATCTCATCAGTAAGGTGTTCTTCAATATAGTTTATCGTGCCATTGAGTCGTTCAATCCACTCCATTTGTATCAAGCTCCTTTATTAGCAGGGTAGCAGGTATCTTTAAGCATTTCCTCTCTTTTCCCGCACAAAAAAGAGAGGTCAACACCACGATAGTGGTTATATCTTATCCCTTTCTAGGCGAGCCATTGTCGGACAGAATCCTCTGGCACATCCATACGCACAGCCACCTGCTTAAGACTCATGCCGCTGTCTAGAAAACGTCGCGTCACCATTGTCATGTCCTCACCAACCTCGATGATGTGTCTGTCTGGGTCGTAAAAGCGTACCACCCGCTGCCCCCAACTGTGTTCTTTCGGTGGATGGACGTATTCAATACCTTCAAATGCCGCCAGTTTTTGCAGAAAGCCATCCATGTCAGTTTCCTCAAAGTACAGTTCAGCGGTATTATGTCCCAGTTTGATTTCGGATTCTTGTCTAGATAGGAAGCCCTT
>JAQSXW010000075.1 GCA_029256465.1 Evtepia sp. | reverse complement strand
GCATTGTTGCAGCGACTTATCTTTCAGCGGTGGCATCGGCAAAAGGTGAGGCTGAAGTCATGGGAGCAGACGTTCGAACGGTAGCCCCAGTGATTGCCGCGCTTACTGAAGCGGGTTGCAACATCAGGAGTACGAAAAACCGAATTTGGATTCGAAGTAAAGAGCCGCTCCGAGGGATCCAGCCAATCTATACTGCACCACACCCCGGGTTTCCCACTGATGCACAGCCTATGCTGATGGCAGCTTTGGCTGGAGGAATTGGAAATACAGCCTTTATAGAAAATATATTCACCAATCGCTACAGTCATGTTGAGGGATTGTGTCGAATGGGGGCATCGATCTGTGTACAAGGGCGTCACGCTGAGGTGGAAGGAAATTTATTCCTCCGTGGTGCCCAGCTGGAGGCACACGATCTCCGAGGAGGTGCAGCCTTAGTGATTGCGGCTCTAGGTGCTCAAGGAGACAGCCAGATTAGTGGACTACAATATATTGACAGGGGTTATGAAAATTTAGATCAAGAGCTCAATCAGCTGGGAGCACAGGTTGTCCGAATTGGGACGGAGGAAGACAGGGAAAACAATTTACTGGTAGAAGAACCCTTGGTGGCAGTGTTGGCAGCTGGCGGGGAATGAAATGACTGAGGAATGACAGGGCATGGGTAGAGGACAAAAAAACTTGAAACAATACCGAAAAAAGAGAAGGCTACGCCTTCTCTATAAGGTGCTGTCCTTTGTCCTAATTGTGGCGGCTCTCATCACAGGATCGGTACTGTTTTTCCAAGTTGAGGAGATTCAAGTCAGTGGAAGTAGTAAATATTCCAATGAGCAGATCCTGTCAATCGCCGCCGTAGATCAGAATGCCAATCTACTCTTGTTACCAGAAGGAGCAATCTCAGAGCGGATAACAGATAGTTTGCCTTATGTCGACAAGGTGAAGCTCAAGCGCAGTTTCCCAACAACGCTTAATATAGTGATTGAAGAATGTATTCCCTTAGCGGCAGTTCAAGTAGATGGCAATTGGTACGTCCTAGATGAAAATGGAAAGATTTTGGAACGAACTGACGAGAGCATTGCAGGCGGATATATCCAGCTATCTGGGCTTTCCCTAACGGAGCCAAAGGTAGGAGAGGTGGCGAAAGTTTCGCAGGATGATACCCATCGGCTAAAGGGACTTTGTGGTTTGCTGACTGCACTTCAGGAGAATGCAGTGTATAGTAACGTTTCGTGGATTGACATGAGTTCAGATACCGAGATCGAAATGGGTTATCTAGGGCGGTTCACTGTATACCTACCCATCAGAACAGAATACAGTGACGCGACACATAACAACGAGGAATATAACCGAAAAATAATTGAATTGAAGCAAATTGCATCTCTCCTAGACGAAGCAGACAAAGGAATTATTGATTTGCGGCATGAAAATGGATATTTCCGCCCCGGATAAAAATTAAGCAGTTTTCAGTTCCCTTTTTCGAAAAAGAAGTAAGAAGAATAAACTTTTCTATTGACCTACCGGGAAAAGGGATATAAAATAAAGCAAAGTATGAAGGTACGTAATATTCACATAGGAGGGGCATATATGGCGTTTGGATTAGATACCGGCCCAGACAGCGTTGTTACGATTAAAGTAATTGGTGTTGGCGGCGGTGGCAGCAACGTTGTCAACCGCATGGTCAGATCCGGAATGAAAGGTGTAGACTTTATTGCAGTCAATACAGACAAGCAGGCGCTGGCTGTATCCAGTGCTACGCATAAAATACAGATTGGTGAAAAGCTGACGGAAGGACAAGGGGCCGGTTCAAATCCTGAGGTTGGACGTAAATCTGCCGAGGAGAACCGTACCCAAATCGCTAAGGTGTTTGAGGGAACGGACATGGTGTTCATCACGGCAGGCATGGGAGGCGGAACCGGGACAGGTGCAGCACCGATCATGGCTGACTTGGCAAAGGAGTCTGATATCCTCACCATTGGTGTTGTCACCAAACCCTTTAATTTTGAAGGTCGCCGTCGGATGGAGCAGGCAGAAGAGGGAATCCAGAACCTGAAAGCCAAGGTGGATGCGCTGGTCATCATTCCAAACGATAGACTGAAGTATGCAACTGATCAGAAGATTACGTTTGCCAACGCATTTGAAATTGCAGACGATGTGTTGCGTCAGGCGGTGCAATCAATCTCTGACTTAATTAAAAACACTGGTTTCATTAACCTTGACTTCGCTGACGTGACAGCAGTCATGAAAAACGCTGGTATGGCACATATGGGTGTGGGCCGTGCAGCTGGTAAAAACAAAGCGGAAGAAGCTGCCAAGATGGCGGTTTCCAGTCCCTTGCTGGAGACCTCAATCAACGGTGCACGGGGCGTCCTGGTCAATGTGACCGGTTCAAAAGATATCGGTTTGGAAGAGGTGGAAACTGCAGCAAATTTGGTGCAGGAAGCGGCCGATCCCAATGCTCTCATCATTTTCGGTGCCACCTTCGATGAAGAATTGGAAGACGAAATGCGCGTGACCGTCATTGCTACCGGATTTGACGAAGTTGGGGACGCAAATAAGAGTGACTCCAATACCTCCACTGCCAAAGGACGGTTGTTTGGCAACACAAGTAAACCTACTGGAAGTAGCGCAAGCGTAGACAATATTCCTAGCGATGATGATGATCCCTATAAAGAAATATTTAAAATTTTCAATCGCGATCGCTAAACAATCAAAAACGGTCCTTGTCTTGCTGCAATGTCTGCAGCTGAGACAAGGGCCGTTTTCATCTGGGTACGGATGGAAGAGGATTAAAGATCTAAGATAACTACATCAACATTTCGTTGCATGGCATAGGTTAAGGTATATAGTGTGCCGCCTCCCTTGCCGTGATAGGCGGCAATGATGAGGGAAGATCGTTCCACCATATAGCGGTTTCTTCGCTGGAGGCAACCAGGGGTATAACAATGCTGGATGACCGTTTCATAGTTACAGCGCTCAATCAGTGCTCGGTAACGATTCCGGTCTTGGGGCAGCCAACGATCTGCTTGTCCCATAAAGGGGATGGCAGCTTCCACAGTGATATCCGGATGGCATTCCCGGAGCGAAAGAGCGGCTTCGCAAAAATATAAATCGGTTCCTCGTGCCATACCTGAGATAAAGTTCCGAAAACCCTTCTCATAGGCCTGTTCTAATTCTGACGCTATCCTTGCTTTCAATATAACGCATTGGGGATCTTCTTCCCGATTGCCCCATGGTAGTTTTTCAGGCCGATGGCCAGTAAAGCAGCAACTTCGCTCTCGCTCCATATGGTTCACCTCTTGACGAGATCTATTGTACGTTGCATTCTGCACAAAGTCAATAAAATACGAACGTTTGTTTCTGTACACGATGATAATGAAATAGGGCTTGCATTTTGAGAACAAAGTATTATAATGTCTAAGGACAACTGAATAAAATGTCTTCAGGGCGGGGTGAAAGTCCCCACCGGCGGTAAAGTCCGCGAGCAATTCAATACCCATTGGTTTGAAGAGCTGATCCGGTGAAACTCCGGAACCGACAGTCATAGTCTGGATGGGAGAAGACGTGCTAAGAATGGAATGATGCTCTCAGTCTGCCTCTTAGCACTTGGAAGACATTTGCGTTTTTCAGGTGTTACTTTGCAAGTTGGGAGTTTTTTTATGAATGCAAGAACAAAAAAGCTTACTGTCATGGCAATGCTTGTTGCTATTTCTGTAGTGCTACTGTACCTGCCTCGTCCTATGTTTCCTGGTGCACACTTTCTGGAATATGACCCTGCAGATATCCCAATTCTGATTGGTGCCTTTGCCTATGGGCCTGTGGCTGGTGTAGTCCTGACTGTGATTGCTAGCTTGATTCAAGGGTTTACGGTTAGTGCACCGAGCGGTCTTTACGGGATCATTATGCACATCATTGCAACAGCCACCCTCGTGCTCGTTGCCTCGGGAATTTATCGGATCAAGCACACCAGAGTAGGGGCAGTCATCGGCCTTGTTTGCGGCACTTTGGCGATGAGCGGCATTATGCTGGTGGCAAACCATTTCATTACTCCTTTCTTTATGGGAGCTCCGGTTGAAGTCGTGGATGCGATGCTGTTACCTGCCATTCTACCCTTTAACCTGATTAAAGCTGGAGTCAACTCCGTTGTTGCATTTCTGGTCTACCAGAGGGTATCTCGGCACATTATCCACGGAGAACCAGTGGAAAAAGAACTGGATGGGGTTACTAGAGACTCTGAAGTTTATGGGAAATAGTCAAAAGTCCGCACGGCAATGAGCCGCGCGGGCTTTTGCTAGAGTTTCAAATGATATTTTATGGAGTGTTTGATGGAAATTCGATATGTGATAGGCTACCTTTTTTTGCTGTCCATTGTGGGATTTCTTATGATGGGGATCGATAAGTGGAAGGCCAAAAAGGGTTTGTGGCGCATACCGGAAAAGACAATTTTTCTGGTTGCAATACTTGGCGGCAGTGCCGGTGCGTGTCTGGGAATGCATGCCTTTCGTCATAAAACAAAGCATTGGTATTTCAAATATGGGCTACCAGCCATTTTGATGCTTCAAGCAGCATTTGCGGCATGGATCTACTGGAGTACCTTTCTCGGCTCCTAAGCAGCTTTTTTCGTACAAATTGCCGGACAGGAAGCAAATGGAACGGGAGATTCTTCCTACAGTTGCACACTTGACGAATTCTAGAAAGTGTGATAAACTTTGAGATTGTGACGTGGGTACATTTTGTATATCTGCGTGTATCAGCAATTTTAGGATAAAGGAGGGCGTGCCATGCTGGAAACATTACGGTCAAAACCATCGGATAAAAGGGCGGTCGGAGCCAAACAGGTGGGACGTGCTCTGCGCAATGGAGAGGTTCTGTGCGTTTTTCTCGCGGAGGATGCCGACCCTAAGGTAACGGAGCCGATTGAGATTCTGTGTAAAAACCAGTCAGTTTCGGTAGAAAAGGTGAGTAGCATGTCTGAGTTAGGCAAAGCATGCGGCATTGCCGTGGGAAGTTCTGTGGCAGCCATTGTGGAATAAGGGATTTTTTTTGGTTTTAATTGAATAAGTTTAGGCTTATTCTGTTAAAATATATACCACCATTTGAGAAAGGAGGAAAACCATGCCTACGTTTA
>JAQSXW010000074.1 GCA_029256465.1 Evtepia sp. | reverse complement strand
GTGTAAGCAAATAAGTTAAGCACCGAAACAGGTCGCCTAGCAGCCAGAATTTGCTCTCTGGCAAAGTCCCAATTGGAAGCTTGTTCGGGGAAGAGACCAGTATGCTTAAAATTCATGGGCTTGATGTTAAATGTTAGAGCACCATATTGAATCTGCCAGTATTCCGGCAGCTCTTTTTTTACCCACTCACCACCACCGGTAGAAGAGCGGGCGTAACGGGCATCATACCGTTTCCATCCTGGATGAAGATGAGGTGTTTTCCAGATGGCTTGTGGGTCTGGACGGATGAGTGTATAGTTCCCCCAGCGTTCCAGTTTTTCTCCATCCCCGCAGTCCAATAGGGTATAATCCTTCCATTGATCGGAAACCCACATAATGTTACTCTCCCAGTTCAATATCTTATCTAAAAGCAATCAAAATATTATATCATCGAAACCATTCTCCGTCAATGGAAGGGAACGAGGCAATTTTCGTTTGTCTTTGGGAGAAATGATTGTGTTATGAGGTGAATTATGATAGGATAAGCAAGAAATACCGCGAAGGGGATGCCGTACAGGAACATGGAGCGGATATCCTGGAAGAACTGGAGGGGTAAATGGTATGGGTGAGGGAAGCAATCCATTCAGGGGTACCACGTTTGGTGGCTTTAACCGGCAGGATGTACTAAACTATTTATCAACGGCAGAAACGGAGCACGAGAAAGTAGTGGCAGGACTCCGCGCTGAATTGGACGAATGTCAAAAGGGCAGGGCAGAGGATCAATTGCGTTTGGAAGAATTAGAAGCTAAGCTCAGCAGTGAGACAAAGCGCAGTGTTGCGGTTCAGGACGAATTAGATAAGGCTGAGGCTGAACGACAGAAAAAAAGCAATGCCCTCAAGCAGGCAGAGGAGGAAATGAAACTCCTGCGTGCTTCTATTGTGGAATTGGAACCGAAAGCTCTTGCTTACGGTAGGATCAGGGATCGTGCTGCAGCCATTGAATTGGACGCACATGAACGGGCTCAGCTTACATTAGATCAAGCGAAGGGAGAGGTTTCACAAATTCAAGAGGACTGTGTCTCCTGGATGCTCGAAGTGCAGTCCGGATATAACCGGCTTCGTACTGAATTAAATGAGACCTTTACTAAGTCAACGGTTGAACTGGAACTGATTTGCAAAACATTTGACCGGATTGCCCAGGAGTTTGACGGACACGAAGAGGTCATGCAGAGTATCTGCTCTAAGGTAGAAGAGATGAGAAGCAAAAGCGAAGAGGACTTGGTAACGATAGGTGGTCCCGAACTAAAATATTGAAACTGAAAACCCGGTGGGACGGCAGTTGCCGTTCCACCGGGTTTTATTATGAAAGCCGTCTTGATTGAGTGGAGCTATCAGGACCTTCTAGGCCAAGAAGTTTGGCGGCAGTTTGGGAGTTTTTGGACTCCACTTGTCGAAGTCTTGTGACCCGCTCAGCAAGAAATTCGCGATCGGTACTACGAGAGACAGCGATGTCAATTTGTTCTTGAAGAGCCGAAACAGTGAGACGATCCAAATCAAGATACAAATTTTGCCCGATGTACGCCAAAAAAGAGCTTACTTTCGGATCGTAGACTATCCCAATCAAAGGAACTCCTTGTCCGGCCGAAAAGATCAAACCATGGAGACGCATGGAAACCACAGTTCGCATCCTAGAGAGAAAGCCGATGGTCTGTTCGGCACTGTAGATATCTGAGAACAAATGGTAGGGAATTTTGAGGAGAGTGGTTATTTTTTTGGCAGCACTGATGTCTAGGCGAGGTTCGATTGGGAAGAAGATAGGGGTTAGATGATAAGTTTGATATGCATATTCAGCTACTGCAGCAAACACCGGAACCTTTTCATCAAAGCCGGACCATGGACGAACGATAAAGGCAATATACTGTCCGTTTGGATCAAGTTGATTATTTTGGAATATACTGTCTATCATTTCAGGTGATGCAGCGGGAAGTGTTACCGTAGGATCGGAGGAAAGTATGATCTCTGGTGCACTGACCCGCATGTCTTCCAGCTCTTGCAGGGAATGAGGATCACGGAGCGTAATGGCATCGACACATTTTTCAATGGTGCGGGCGGCGAGTGCACGGTTCTTTGGGGAATGAATGGGGCCGATTCCGCAGCCATACATGAGCACACAGCAACCACGGCGCTTGGCGGCATGAAGTGTCCAAAGGTAAAACCACAGAGAGCGCCAGCTGGTGACATCTTGCATCAAAGAACCGCCACCGTTGATATAAAGGGCACAGTGGCGCATGCGGCGCATGATTTTTGGAAAGTTAAAGGTATACAAAGCGTTCACCCGGTAACTCAGCCGGGTTTCCTTCGGATTTCTGGAAAGAACATGGAAAGAAAAATCCGGATTCAGGTTTCTTAGCTCTGAAAGAATGGCAAGGAGAATCGCATCATCGCCAGCATTTCCTTTGCCATAAGCGCCACAAATGAGGATTTCATCCTGTTTCTTCCAGGAAAGGATTTTTTGATAGATTTCCAGTTGTCGGGAAACGGTGGCTTCCAGAGAATACTCTTTTTTTGCTTTCTCGTATAGTCTGGTGCCAAGTTGCTGTCGCAGGTTTTGGTCTTCCGCCAAGGTGACCAAGTGCGAGGCAAGCGCATCTGTGTCTCTTGCAGGGAACAGGAAACCGTTGACACCATGATCAATCAGATAGGGAACACCGCCGACACGGCTGCTGACTGTGGGTAGTGCGGCTCTGGCGCCTTCGGTTAGGGCGTAGGGAAAGGTTTCCGACAGAGAGGTCAGGGTGTTGATGTCAATGGAGCGGTAGAAAGTGTCGGTATCCGCGATCCAGCCTGCAAAGCAAATAGCGTGAGAAACCCCAAGCTCCTTAGATAAATTTTTCAGCATGTCCAGCTCTGAACCATCGCCGGCGATTAACAAACGAAGCGTAGGAACACGGGAATATGCCTTCGCAAAAGCTCGAATCAGCGTTGCAATGTCCTTGACAGGATTTAAACGGGCAGCAATCCCCACCACAACACAAGAATCGTCCGCTTGTAGCCCAACAGAGTGAAAAAACTCCTCTCGGCTCATTGAAGCGGGACGTGGCGTAAAATCAAGACCGTTATAAATGGCGAAAAGCCGTTCTGGATTAAAGCCACGAGTAATGAGGAGATCCACCATGGCATCGGAAACGCCGATGCGGAAATCAAGAAAACGTAGGGCGATAGAATTGATCAGGCCATAGGTTAAACGAGAAAAGGGACGGCCCAAGTAGTCCAAACGGTAATCACTGTGTACTGTGGAAACGGTGGGTAGTTTGATTCGGTAGGAGAGCATGGCTCCCATCATATTGCCTCGTGCACCGTGGCAATGGATTAAGTCATAACCTTCGGCTCGGACGAGTTCTTCCAATTGACGAAGAATACGGAATAGGTTCTTTCCGGGAAATACCTCCGTACGAATTCCAAGCTCTCGGGCCTCCTGTACAAAAACACCTTCCGTGAAGCAAACCATCGTGGCGTCGATTTGATGGGAAAGGTTGGAGAGAAGGGAATGAACGTGGGTTTTTGCGCCCCCGGTATCTCCTCCGCTGATCAGATGGATGACTTTCATGTCAGGACCTCCCAAAAAACTCTTGTGAAATCTGTCAAAATATTATACAATAATCAAGCATATGGGTCAAGTAATGGAGGATGAACGATGAAAGTAATTGATGAAAAGGGACGTTTTCTGGGCAAAATCAATTTGATCGATCTGATTGTACTGATCGGGATCATCTTGGTCGCTTTCATTCTGGTGGGAAAACTGCTGGGAGGAAAGGACGCTGCCCTTGGTGGACAGACCAAACTGACCTACACCGTTAAGGTATACGATGTGGATCCAGATGTATATGAATCAATCAAAAAAGTGACATTTCCTGATCAACTGATGGCTGCGGGAGACATGCTGAATGGAAAAGTCATCTCAGTGAGTGAAGAACCCAGCCAAGGACAAGTATACGAGGTCGTTCCAAATGCGCAACAGGGTGGGATGGAACTCCATACCGGAGCAAAGAATACCTATGACCTAACCTTTACCATCGAGGCCTATGTTGCAAACGATGTGAAGAACGAATTGGGGACCCAAGAAATTCGGGTTGGAAAGACCCATATTGTGAAGACCAGTCAATTTGAATTGGAAGATGGTGTGGTGCTATCCTGCGTACGGGAACAAGCGCGCTAATGGAAGACCAGCCTTACTCGGAACATAACGATCTTTAGTAACAAGAGCTGTGTGCGAATCAGAGAATAGGGAACTCGCTCTTTGCGAGTTCCCTATTTTGGTTGTATACGGGTAAGAAGGGATATGAGGTCAAGTAGCTTCTGTCAAAAAAATGGTAGGGGGCCGACAGAGATAGCGCTTTCTCCCTTCCATCTTTTCGAGATTTAAGGTATTCTATAAAAGAATCAATAGGAAAGGAGCGATGTCTCTATGTCTAAATTTGATGTCAACAAGATTATGGTTGAGGCAGCGCTAACAAAAGCATTAAAAGACTTGAAATCTAATCCAGAAGTCACCATGCGAAAATGGCTGGATAGGAAAGGTAGTCACACGAAAGGGGACATTCAAGAGCTACTTTTGCAGATGAAAACAATGCTGCAGGATCCAACAAGTGCCTACCATACACTAGTCAAACGAGTTGTGAACAATGTGAAGTTTGAAACTCTCAAGACCTTTGGGATTAATTTCGGTTACAATGGCTGTACATGGGGTGCTAAAACCATTCGCAGCCAAGAACTGATTTATGATGTCCACATTCCCTGGACGATATCCTTTGATATGGACGGAAGCGTTACAGCACATGATGTCGATTCGATGATTGAGCAAGGGAAAAAGCTGGGGATCTATGTCTATCAGTTGCACTGTCGAACAGAAAAAGCAGTTTTCGACCTGCCGCAACTTTTTTTAAAGCAAAAAGACTGTGCATTTATTGTCTTTATAAGACCAGATGGCATTAGTGATCGGCTCGTTGAGCAATATGGAAAGCACAGCAACTTCCTACTTGCCGTGGCTTGCCATGAGCATAATGCAGATGAAGCGTTTGCCATGATAAAGAAGGCTGAATTTCTCTATGCAGCAAATTATGAATATGATGCGCGCAATGTACAGCCTATCTTTGCTGGTCACTTTGT
>JAQSXW010000073.1 GCA_029256465.1 Evtepia sp. | reverse complement strand
TTACCTTCGTAAGTCCAGAATGGAAGAGGGCATGGAGACAGAAGAGGTTTTGGCCAGACATCAGAAAACACTGATAGAATATGCCGAAAGGCATCAAATCCGTATAGTCGAAACTTATTGTGAAGTCGTCAGTGGCGAATCCTTGTATGCTCGTCCAGAGATGCTCCGTCTCCTTGAAGATGTATCTGAAGGAGAATATGAGGCGGTCATGGTCATGGATCTGGATCGACTTTCCCGTGGCCGGATGAAAGACCAGGGCATCATCCTCGATGCCTTCCGTGACTCTGGAACACGTATCATTACCCCGGACAAGACCTACGACCTTTCGGATGATATCGATGACGAGCTTGCCGAGTTTAAAACTTTCATGTCACGCCGTGAGTATAAGATCATCAATAAGCGTTTGCGGAGAGGTCTAGAGCAGTCAATTAGAGATGGGTACTATGTTTCCAATCCCCCATATGGATACAAGCGAATTTTCATTGATAAGAGGCCCACACTAGAGATCGTAGAATCTGAGGCTAGCTTTGTCCGTATGATGTACGATATGTACCTTCAAGGATTTGGCTGTACCAGCATTGCAAACCACATCAACCTGCTTGGTGCAAGGCCGCATAGATCTAACGGATTTAGCCGGAACTCGGTTGCAACCATTCTTCGCAGCCCTACCTATATAGGAAAGATTGCTTGGGATAAGAAAAAGCATATTAAGAAGGGTGCAAAAGGAAATGCAAAGCATATCACCATCTATCAGCCAAAAGAGAAATGGACAGTAGTGGATGGTGTCCACCCACCAATCGTAACAAACGAAATCTTTGAGCAAGCACAGGAGATCATGGAAGGCCGCTATATCCCATCAAAGAAAGACGGCACCATCAAGAGCTCACTAGCAGGATTGATCCGCTGCCAAAACTGTGGACGAAATATGCAGAGGATGACGATGAAAGAAATCCCCTATCTGATCTGTGTGCAACCTGGTTGCTGTGCCTCTGCTAAATTCGAATTTGTGGAGAGACGGGTGATCATGCATCTGGAAGATATATTGGTTGACCTTATGGCCGAAAAGGCAGGGGAATCCAATGCGAAAGATACTAGTCTCATCGATGAAATGCTCACCGCAATCCGGAGAGAGCTAACGGCAGCAGAGAGTCAGAAGGCCAGACTCTATGACTTGTTGGAGATGGGGGAATACGACCTGCAGCTTTTCCGCGAACGCATGTCCGTTGTGAAAGCAAAAATAGAAACCCTTCAAGAAAAGGAACAGGAAGCCCTGGACAGCATCAAGCGCATTCAGCAAACCGATAAGGCTGCACAAGCTAAAAAAATAGATACCGTTTTAGCATCTTATGCCGAATCCGATGCACCACAGCGCAACGCGCTCCTCCACTCCATCGTGGATGTCATTTGGTATGATAAGCCAAAAAAAACAAAGCCGACTGCATTCAACCTGCAAATCGACTTAAAACCATTCTAATTGAATATTAAGAAAACCTTTGTATATCAACGCTTCCATGGATTGTGTCCAGAATCCTATAGAGCGTTATATCTCCCGATCGCGATTGCATCGAGGATTTGCGCTTCTATCCCACCCAAGGCTCTCAGGCCGTAATCGACCGCGCCCTGAGTATTCGTTCCGGAAAAGCCGAACTTTTAAATGTCCATATTGATGTGGAACCGACCGGCTTTAGCAGAGGGTTTTACAGTATTGACATCCGTTACTTCTATCGCATTACTGCTGAAGCTTTCGTCGGTGCTGCGCGTCCAGTGGAGATTTGTGGCCTTGCAATTTTCGACAAAAGAGTCATTCTCTTTGGCGGAGAGGGAAGTGCCAAAATCTTCAGTTCAGAAGCCAAATTTGATGATGTAGATGAACAAAACGTAAGAAGAAGCAATTTACCTATCGCTGTGGTGGAGACTGTGGATCCTATTGTTCTCAACATGAAGCTTTTAGATCCCAGTGATTGTTGTAATCCCTGCTGTCCTCCAGCGAACTGCTGTGACTATCCCAGCAATGAATGTTATCCAGGCCCAGGAGATCGCGATTTATTCGACATTCCTCCCTGCATTTGCTCTTGCTTCGGCTCTGATCTGAGCTTTGGTAACGACAGAAAGCGCGTTTACGTCACCTTAGGTCAATTCTCCATCATCCGTCTGGAGAGAGATACTCAGCTACTGATTCCTGTTTACGATTATTGTATGCCCACGAAGGAATGCGCAGGCACCGGCGGTAGCACGGAAGATGATCCCTGTGAAATCTTCCGTCAGGTCAAATTCCCTGTCGATGAATTCTTCCCCCCTAGCTCAGTTTCTGGCGGCGAGAATTCCCATGGCTCGGACTGCTGCAGATGCTGACGCTCCTCCCTTTCAACATTGACCCTGTTGCATTTTTGCAACAGGGTCATTTAATAAAACTTAGCATTCCAAATCTGTAATCTGCTGAACACGACGTGCATGACGTCCGCCCTCAAACTCAGTACTTAAAAATGTTTCTACAATACGCTCTGCCAGATTGGGGCCAACCATTCCAGCTCCCATAGCCAACATATTGGCATCATTATGTCGTCTTGTCATTTCTGCCGAAAGTGGTTCTGAACAGAGAGCACAACGGATTCCCCTTACCTTATTTGCAGAAATTGAAATCCCAATTCCTGTGGTGCAGATGACAATTCCCTTCTCGCACTCTCCTCGTGATACCGCTTCTGCCGCAGCTTGTCCAAACAATGGATAATCACAACTTTCTTTACTATAACAACCGTAATCTTGATAAACAATCCCTTTCTGTTCTAAAAATGCCTTGATCCGTTCTTTTAAGTCGAAACCGCCGTGATCAGATCCAAGAGCTATCATACGTTTTCCTCCCTTAGTTATTCTATTTTAAAGTTTCCAAAATTGTGGCTTTCTTTCATGATAGTTTGCCACATAGCGGAAGCCCAAATCAGAAAGCATCGCATAGGCATGCTTTACACCACGTCCAATTGGCTCCGGATCGTGCGCATCGGAACCAACCGTAATAATTTCCCCGCCACACTCTTTGTATAACTGCAAAACAGGAATCCACTCATTGAGCGTCTTCCCTTTCCAAGTGTTCACTTCCATCCCACGGCCAGATTCCACTGCTTTTTTTAATATAACACGAATCTGATCGGTATACTTCCAAAGACTGATGGGGTATTGATAATTTCCATTCATGTAGCGCAAAGGATAAATGATGTGCCCCAGTACATCATAGAATTTCCCCTCTGCTAATCGTTCCATGGAAGAAAAATAATTATCTAAAGCCAAATAACAATCTGCTTCCGTTTCATAGGATACACAATAAAAATCTTTTCCTCCAGCCTCTTCGCTTAAATTATGGACAGACCCAATGACAAAATCCAGTTCTGGCAAGGCCAAAACCGTTTCCGCCGCTTGCGGATCCAGAAAACCCATACCAAATTCCAAGCCCAGAGGCAAGTCAATATGACTACCCCACTGGCTTCTCATTTCCTGATATTGTGCCAGAAGTGGCATCCAATCATAATTGGTGATTCGCTCCATACCATCCAAGCTCAAAAAATCACAGTGGTCTGTGATACATAAAGAAGATATTCCTGCCCGTACTGCGCCCTTTGCCATTTCTGTCATTGGAACAACACCATCAGGGGAACAGATAGAATGTGTGTGACTATCTGCTATAAACATATGGGCTCTCCTTTCTCTAAAAAAATGGGTGGATACGATTCCGTATCCGCCCATTAGTTTACTTCTTTTTTCGTTTTTTGTCAAAGAAACCTTTGCTCTCTGATTGTTCTGATTCGGATGGTGCTATCTCCCCCATAGCTACTGCAAATTGACGCAATGCATCTTTTTGTACTTCCGTCAGCTTCTGGGGTGTTTCAACCTTCACCGCAATCAATTGATCCCCACGGCCGCGGCCATTGAGATTAGGCACACCTTTTTCTCTCAGCCGGAAGGTCGTACCCGTCTGAGTTCCCTCTGGAATGGTGTATTTTACCTTACCATCCAGTGTCGGGATCTCCATCTCTGCACCTAGTGCTGCCTGCACAAAACTAATCGTCTGCTCTAAATAAATTGTGTTTCCCTTTCTCTGCAGCTGCTCATGAGGGGAAACATGAATGCCAACAATCAAATCGCCAGGACTTCCACCGTTTTTACCCACATCTCCTTGGCCTCGCAGAGAAATTGCTTGCCCTTCGTCAATCCCTGCGGGAATGTTGATGGAAATCTTCTTCTGCTTACGTACTGCACCGTTTCCGCCACAATTTTTGCAGGGCTGATGGATGATCTTCCCTTCTCCGTGGCAGTTTGGACAGGTTGTCGTTGTCGACATGGAACCAAACATGGTACGCTGCTGTACCCGTACCGTACCGCTGCCATGACAGCTAGGGCAGACTTCTGCTGTCGTTCCCTCTGCACTGCCCGTTCCCTTGCAGCTATCACAGGCTTCCATATGAGCAACGGTAACATCCTTCTTACAGCCAAAGGCTGCTTCCTCTAATGTAATGGTCATTGAGACCCGAACATCATTTCCCTTGCGAGGTCCCGCTCTCGTTGTATTTTGCTCCCCGCCAAAGCCTCCGAAGCCTCCGAAAAATGAGCTAAAAATGTCACCAACATCGAAACCGCCAAAGCCTCCGCCGCCAGCACCAAAGTTGGGATCAACACCTGCATGACCAAATTGGTCGTATTTCGAGCGCTTATCTGCATCAGAGAGCACCTCATATGCCTCGTTGATCTCTTTAAAGCGTGCTTCTGCGCCTTTATCACCTGGGTGAAGGTCCGGATGGTTTTCCTTCGCAAGTTTTCGATATGCTTTTTTCAATTCTGTATCTGAGACGCCCTTTGAAACGCCCAGCACTTCATAGTAATCCCGTTTTGAATCATTTGCCATTTATTCTCACCTCACACGACAAGGGGACAGATTGCACTGTCCCCTCGCTCTGCCGAATCATAAATTCTTATTTCTTCTCGTCATCGACTACGGTATAGTCTGCATCAACGACATTGGCATCTCCTGCGGCATCGGTTGCCGAACCACCCATATTGGAAGCGGCGTCGGCCTCATGGGGCGCTCCCTGCTGATAGAGCTTTTCACTCACAGTATAGAAAGCCTTTGTCAATTCCTCGGTAGCAAGTTTGATCGCTTCGGTATTGTCAGCTTTCAATGCTTCCTTTACTTTATTGATCTCTGTTTCCAGATTGC
>JAQSXW010000072.1 GCA_029256465.1 Evtepia sp. | reverse complement strand
AATGCCCCAACTAAGCTAGGGCGTATGCTTCGGACTCGGGACCATGTGGTTGTATTGGAGATTTTTGATACACTGAAAGAAGATACCCGGCAGAATCTAAGAGTGATGGCAAATTTTGATAGTTTTATCTATCCAATCACAGGGAAATGGAAGGGTCGAACTCGTGTGATTGCTCACGACTTGAGCTGTGGTGGCATAGCCTTCTTTTGTGACTATCCGCTGGAGGATGGGGAAGAGTTTGAGGTCGTGATTCCGATCACAGAACATCCGGTAATATTACACGCACAGGTGATCCGTCATCGTCTTTCAAAATCTAAAATCCCTTTATATGCTGCAAAGTTTTTGAACATGGTAGATGACGAAGAAGCCTTTGTCCGAGAAGCGGTGTTTGGGCTGCAGATACAAAATCATAACAAACATAGAGAGACTGCGAGTACGTCATTTAATTTATGAGAGGAGATTTTTGGCCTTGGCTAATGTGGAAGAAAATTTGGCTCGGAAGCAGGCACATGAGAAGTTATTAGATGAGCTTAAGGATGTGGCAGGTTCTCAGTGCGAAATGCGGAGTATGAACAATATCCTAATCTGTTTGGGACGTGTGCAGTCACTGCAAGGTGAATCATTAACAATTGTATCGAATACTGGTCTCGATATGCCAAAGACCATATACAATACACTGTATAAAATTATTATTCGCAAGCCGGGAGAGACTACGCTGGTGTTTTGCGGTCAGATTTGCGGTAGCACCCGATCTTTCTGGAAATTGGATCGTTTGGAGCTCCTTCAGTTCAAAGAAAACCGAGCCTATTTTCGCCAACCCGTTTCAGGGCAGGCCTATGTTGTCTGTATCAATGATCTACTGAAAACGGATGCTCAAAAAGAGGAAGTTAAGAAGGCGAAGTTTTGTCGGGTATTAGATATCAGTTTGGAAGGGATTCAAGTTTGGGTCCGAGAAGCGAATTTTAAAGTGGGAGATTGGCTTCTGCTCGTTGATGTATTGCTCAGTCCTGACGATAATCGTCTCCATAAGTTTATTTGCCAAGTTTGCCGGACCATAGAGGATGGCAGGGGAGGGCATTTGATAGGATGTCGGATTGAACTCATGAATGAGTGGGAGCAGAATAGCCTATGCTCTGATATTTTTTCCCTTCAACGAAAGGATATTCAGGCGGGCCGACTGATGTAATCTTGATCGACCGGAATTCAAATAAAACCCGGACAGGTAATGGCCATTACCTGTCCGGGTTTTTGATCATAGCAGAGGAGAAAAAATGCGTAGAACAGAACGTATGATCCGTTTGGGTAGGGAAATCGTCTGACAATCATCCAAGGTGATCTCCTTGCAGAATGAAAGTGAAGAGATAAAATCATCCCGGATGGCAAGCACTGAGGGGGTACCACACAACCAAGTGCCATTTTCAAGCTGAAGGTAAAAACTGCGATAATCCAAGTTGCAGCTGCCAACAGAGGCATATAGATCATCTGCAACTACGGTTTTACTGTGAATAAATCCGGGGAGAAACTCATAGATGCGCACCCCCGCCCTGAGGAGGGATTCATAGTGAGATTGGGTTACAGAAAAAACCATCTTTTTATCAGGGATGTGGGGAGTCATGATTCGAACATCTACGCCCGAATAGGCGGAAATATGCAACGCAGAAGCAATGGTATCGTCAATGACCAGATAAGGGGTCGTAATATAGAGATACTGCTTTGCCTTAGAAAACATTTGTAAATGAAGATCCGCACAGATGGTGTCTGTTGCCAAAGGCGTATCAAAATAAGGTTGCACGAAACCTACGCTATTCGCCACAGGTGGAAAGGATTCGGGGCGGAAACGGGAGTAATCTATCCTAGCGTGACGGATAGACTCCCACATGTGCAAAAACATGACGGTGAGACTCCAAACAGCTTCTCCTCGCATGAGAAGGGCGGAATCCTTCCAGTAGCCAAAGCGTTCAATTTGGTTGATATATTCATCAGCTAAATTGATACCGCCAGTAAAACCAACGATACCGTCAATGACACAGAGCTTTCTATGATCCCGATTATTTTGATGAACGGATAGAACTGGCCTGACCGGCTGAAACACACTGCACAGGATTCCTAATTTCCCCAAATCCTCTGGGAAAGACTTTGGAAGAGACATCAGGCTACCAAAGTCATCGTATATCACACGGACATCTACCCCTTGCGCAGCCTTTTCAGTTAAGATTTCCAGAATCTCTGACCACATTTCTCCTTCGGAAATGATAAAATATTCTAAAAATATATACTTTTTTGCTTTTGATAGTTCTTGCAGAAAAACCGGAAAAAAAGCTTCTCCAATAGGAAAATACTGAGTTTCCGTATTGCTGTATGGGGGACAGGATGCAGCATTGTTTAAATATTGAGACTGTTGCACCACATCAATCCCAAGAGGTTGTAAGTCAGTTGGGTGAGTAAAAGAAATGAGTTGATGCTGGAATGCATCACGTGTATGCTGCGAGATTGGCCGGGATGGATTTCGGGAGCCACCCATGAGAAAGAATGCTAGACCACCCAAAAGAGGAAACATCAATATGGGAATAATCCACGCCATCTTATATGGCAACTTCGATTTTCCGCTGGCAATCCAGATGGAGACAAATAAGCTGATCACAACACAGATCCAGTAGAAGTAAATGAAGTAGCTCATAAAGCGATCAATGACAATGGCAAAAGCCACTAGTTGAAGGAGAATAATGAAAACAAGACCGAAAAAACGCTGAAAACGGGGAGTGTGCAGTCGGTTCATTTGATCACCACACTTTCTTCACCCAAAAGGGCGCGCAGTTCCGTAAGTAGCGCATCGTGGAGGAGACAACGGGCACTGAGCCGTCGCCCGCTATCGGAGAAATAAAAAATTGCTTGGTTGTCACCTGGAAACATGATGAAGATTTTTCGAATTCGGTCAAAAACGGCATCTGTTTCAGAGGCAAGTCGCAAATACAGTTTTCCAGTTGCCACAGGCTGAGGGGAAGAGGGAACGGGTATATGCTCTAAGGGAAGAATTTTATCACATAAAAGCTGAGGAGCTTTTTCTTCCCGAACGGAAATCCGTCCTGTGGCCAAAATGGGAGAGTTAACCTTAATATAGTTTCCGCTTTCGTCCAAAACACGGGAAAATGCCAGTAATTCCATGGTTCCGGTGTCATCTTCCAAGGTAATATAAGCCATGAGAGAATCGTTTTTAGTAGTTTTTGTTTTTACATTCGAGATCACCCCCACCAGTTTTGCACTTTGATTATCCTGATAGATAGTAGGACCATCCTCCTTTGCAAAATCGGAAACAATTGAGGCGATCGGGAAAGCACCGCTCTGTTTAACAGTCTCTCGATATTCATCCATGGGATGTCCGGATAGGTAAAGACCAGTTACGTCCTTTTCCATGGCCATGAGATCATGAGGAGAAAATTCGGGAAGATCCCGCAATTTTAGTTCTACGGATTCCTGCATGGTTTCGCCAAGGCTAAAAAGGTCGTATTGACCCTCAAGGTTTTTTTTGCGGCTTCGGCTCAAACTGTCGATTAGGGATTCATAGGCATCTAGCAGTTGAGAACGTCGATATCCCATACTGTCAAAGGCGCCACTACGAATCAGGCTCTCTAACACGCGCTTGTTTAGGTCGGCGTCTAGCATTCGTGCGGATAAGCCAAAACGAATGTGCATACCAGATACGGTGAACACCGGACCGGACTGGTTGATATCAGGCGGCAGAATTTGTATGCCAGATGTTTTGCACTCACCAATATACTCGCTGACTTTGTCCTGAGAATCCAAAACAGAGGTTAAAAGTGCTGCCATGTATTCCCGCGGATGGTGACACTTGAACCAAGCAGTTTGGTAGGACACAATGGCGTAAGATACGGCATGAGCTTTGTTAAAGGCATAGTTAGCAAAATCGTAAATTTCGGTATAGATGGCTTGTGCCACTTCTTCAGAGATGCCGCTGGCAACGCAGCCGAGGATGCCTCTTTCCGTATCACCGTAGATAAAGGCATTTCGTTCTTTTTCAATTTCGGCTGCCTTCTTTTTGGAGATTGCCCGCCGCACCATATCGGCCTGACCAAGAGAATATTTTGCTAAGCGGCGAAATATTTCAATAACCTGTTCCTGATACACGATACAGCCATAGGTGACGGAAAGAATTGGCTCCAATAAGGAATGCTTATATTGGATGAGACTGGGGTTTTGTTTGCAGGCAATAAATCGTGGTATGGAATCCATTGGGCCGGGGCGGTAGAGGGCAATGATTGCGGTGATATCCTCGATGTCTTTCGGTTTCAAATTGATACAAACACTGGTCATGCCTGAAGATTCCATTTGGAACACACCGGAAGTATGACCCTGAGAGAGCATTTGAAAGGTGGCAGGATCTGCTTCGGGGATAGAGTCGAGTGAAAACAAAGGGTCTTTTTTCTGTAACATGCCGACAGCATCGTTTAGTACAGTCAAATTTCGGAGACCAAGAAAGTCCATTTTGAGAAGACCCAGTTCTTCCAAAGTAGTCATAGTGTATTGCGTGACGATGGATTCGTCATTTTTTGCCAAGGGGACATAATGCTCCACAGGCAAACGAGTAATTACCACACCCGCCGCATGGGTAGAGGCGTGACGAGCGATTCCTTCCAAGCTTTTTGCTGTGTCAATGAGTTCTCGGACCCGGACGTTTTCCTCATACTGGACACGTAAGGGCTGAGAAAGCTTGATCGCCATTTCTAATGACATGTGCGGGGTGCCTGGAATTAGTTTGGCAATGCTGTCTGCTTCCGCATAGGGGAAATTCATGGCACGAGCCACATCACGAATGGCACCTTTGGCTGCCATGGTTCCAAAGGTGACAATCTGAGCTACATGATCTGTGCCATACTTTTGATTCACATAATCAATCACCTCACCCCGACGCTGATAACAAAAATCTATATCAATATCAGGCATGGAGATGCGCTCTGGATTAAGAAAACGTTCGAAGTAAAGTGCATATTTCATGGGGTCTACATCCGTGATGTTCAGGCAATAGGATACCATGGAGCCTGCGGCAGATCCTCTGCCCGGGCCTACGGGAATTCCCCTCCGTTTTGCGTATCCAATAAAGTCTGAGACAATCAGGAAATAGTCCACAAAGCCCATGTTGCGGATGGTAAGCATTTCCGATTCCAGACGCTGCAAATATTCGGGGCTGCCATCAGGGTATCGCCGTTTAAAGCCCTCCCGGCAGAGATGTTCAAAGTAAGAGTCCCCACTTTCCCATCCAGAGGGCAGTTTGAATTCCGGCAGGTGATAGACACCAAATTCAAAATCCAAATGACAGAGCTGGGCAATCTTCACTGTATTTTCCAACGCTTCCGGAACTTCAGGGAACAATGCCGCCATTTCCTCTTCGGATTTTAGATAGAATTCGTCTGTTTCAAAGCGCATGCGGTTGGCGTCATCCGTTGTCCGTCCGGTTTGCACACACAAGAGAATATCCTGGACCACGGCATCCTGACGAGTCAGATAATGAACGTCATTAGTGACGACAAGTGGAATTCCTGTGTCTCGGTGAAGACGAAGGAGTTCCTTGGCGGCCAACTTCTGTTCCCGAATACCGTGATCCTGTAACTCAAGATAGAATCCATCTGGACCAAAGATTCTCTGCATTTCCAGGGCATACCGTTTTGCAGCATCATAGTTTTCATGTAAAAGAAGACGAGGAATTTCTCCAGCTAAACACGCGGAGAGAGCGATAAGGCCTTGGGAATGCGAACGAAGCAAGTCGAGGTCAATTCTAGGTTTACTATAAAACCCCTCGGTAAAGCCACGGCTTACCAGAGCACAGAGATTTCGGTATCCGACTTTGTCACGGCAAAGGAGTACAAGATGGCGTGCCTCGGTATCGAATTCATGCACTCGGTCAAAACGGGTGCGGGGCGCAACATAAACCTCGCATCCGATTATGGGCTTTAGTCCTTCTGCTTTGGCAGCTTTATAGAAGTCAACGGCACCATACATGACACCATGGTCGGTTATGGCAATGGCGGATTGTCCCAATTCTTTGGCCCTCTTGACCAACTTGCTGATTCGACAAGCGCCGTCTAAAAGACTGTATTCGGTATGGGTATGAAGGTGGACAAAGGACATGGTATTCGCCTTCCTTTCTACTCGGAAATTTCCTTGCTGAGCGCAATTAATTTTCGAAGACGGTGATTGAGACAGGATTTTGTGACAGGTGGTTCGCAAAGAGCCGCAAGTTCAGAGAGGGAAAACTCAGGGTTTTCCTGACGGAGCCTGGCGGCTTCCTGGAACTTATCACTCAAGCTTTCCATGGTACCATTTGTGGTCAAGATGCGGATAGCAGCCAATTGTTCCTGGGCGGCATCGACGGTTTTATCTACATTTGCTGCATCGCAATTGACCCTGCGATTGATACCATTGCGGAGGTTCTTCTCTACCTTGGCACTCATAATCGCCATAGCAGAGACAGGCGCGCCGATGGCGGTCAGGAAATCTTCAATTGATTCACTTTGCTTGAAGTAGGTAACGTAATTGGATTTGCGGGTAGTTTCTTTCGGGGTATACCCCAGATCTAATATCAAGGCGATGAGTTCTCGATTCACATAGTAGTGAGAGGTGACCAACTCCAAGTGGTATCCCTTTTGTGGGGCAGTAACCGAACCGGCGGACAGGAAGGCACCACGTAGAAAGGATAGCTGACAGTGTTCATCTTCTAAAAAAGCAAAGTTAATGTGATGGGCAATCCCACCGCCAATGCTACCGCCGCAGATCTCCCAAATGTGTAACAGTTTTTCTGAATCGGTGATCAGAAACGTTTGTTTACCACCAGTGGCATCGGAGGCCATTTTCTGATCAAAATCTATTTGAAAGGCTTTTCGGAATAGGATAGGAAGGCGTTTGGCAAAGTCTGTGGATTCTGTGACAATTTTAATGGCCTGAGCAGAAAAATGGTTACAGTAAAGCAAGACACCGCAAGCCTCCGCTCTGGCACAACAGGAGCGCTGAATACGAATGCGGCAGAGTTCTGCTTTGGTATCTCCAGAGAAAGACATAGTGCACCTCACTCAGTCAAAGGTCATTTGCTCTAAAACATATTGATGACCCAAATAATCGGGGAACAGTTTAATTGCTCTGGACTCATAGAACTCCTGAATCCATTGCACCAAAAGGGATGGGCTGTGGCAAATCTGGTTGGAAGAGGTAGAGAAAAGCGGGTGCTCAAACAGCTCAATACCAAGAGCGGATATTTGATCTCGATCCACCGCCACAGGTGCAACGCCATATTCGGAAGTTTGCCTGAGCAGGGAATCCGGAATGGAGGCAGAATTGACCAAGCAGGAGGTGAAGAGATCATTGCCACCATGGGCATACAGCGCCGTGATATGGTCACCGACTGTATAACCTTCGGTCTCGCCTTCTTCGGTCATTAGGTTAGCCAGATAGATGCGGGGAACTGGAGAAGCGCGCAGGGCATCCGCAATGCCTGGAATCAATAGGTTGGGAATGAGGCTTGTGTATAAGCTCCCTGGCCCTAACAGAATGAGATCTGCCTGATGAATAGCTTCAAGTGCCTTGGATAAAGGAGTCGGATCGGGCGGGATGAGGGCAACTCGATGAATTCGGCAATTTTGCGTTTTCTTAGCCCAGCCGATTTTTGATTCGCCTACCACACTAGATCCATTTTCAAAAAAGGCTGTGAGCTGAACGTTGTCAGCAGTAACCGGCAACACTTGTCCGGTGATCGACAGTACCTGTTGCATGTTCAAAACTGCCTGATCAAATGAGGGAGAGATCCCATTTAGGGCAGCCAAAAATAGGTTTCCGAAAGACTGACCGGCGAGGGAACCACCGGGAAAGCGATAGTCCATAAGCTGTTGTAAGAGCGGTTCCGCATTAGAAAGTGCCTGCATACAATTACGAATGTCGCCCGGTGCAGGCATGCTCAGTTCCTTGCGAAGCGTGCCGGAACTGCCACCGTCATCTGCCACAGTGACAATAGCGGTCAGATTATTCGTATAGGATTTGAGACCGCGTAGCAAGTGATAAAGACCGTGGCCGCCTCCCAAGGCAACAATACGAGGACTGCACTCCGGGTGCGGCGTCGAGTTCATTTGGATATGCTCGTCCGGTACGGTACACTTCATTTACTCACCCCCGTGTCATATCGCGGTGATTTTCACTGACATAATAACCTTTTTGCCGAATGAATTCTCCAACAGCCCGGGTCATGGCCACTGAACGGTGATGTCCACCTGTACAGCCAATGGCAATCACGAGGGCCCCTTTTCCTTCTTTCACATATTGAGGGAGAAGAAAACTGAGCATATCTTCCAGATGAGATAAAAAATCCTGTGTTTGTTGGTATCCAAATAGGAAAGACCGCACGGATTCTTCCAGACCGGTCGCATCTCGCAACGTAGAAATATAGAAAGGATTTGGAAGAAAGCGAACATCAAAGACCAAATCAGCTTCAATCGGGATTCCATACTTAAATCCAAATGAAATGACAGAAACACTCATGGATTCAGCAGGGGAGCCATCTCCAAACAGGCGAAGGATTTCTGCACGTAGTTTTGCGTGATTCAAAGCGGTGGTATTGATGATGTGACTGGCGCGTTGCCGAACGGAGGAAAGTGCAAGACGCTCCCTGGAAACTGCTTCGGCCAGAGAGTAGCCTTGACGTGCTAAAGGGTGAGTGTGCCGTGTTTCCTTATAGCGGTGAATAATCGTTTCGTCCGATGCTTCCACAAATAAGATTTTATAGTCGCATTCCATTTCCTCAAGGGAAGAAAGGGCATGGAACAATCCATCGAAGCTTTGACCACCGCGGATATCGGTGACAAGTGCAACGCGGTCATAATTAC
>JAQSXW010000071.1 GCA_029256465.1 Evtepia sp. | reverse complement strand
CAGTGAGGGCCATATAGGGGTAATTCCACAAAACAGCATCTGTAAGAAACTGGCAAGGATGGGAGGAATGCCAACCAGCATCAAGGCGAGAAAGTCGACATGCCGAAGCTGCTTCCGGCTACGAAGAATAAGAATTGCTGTGTAGAAAAGATAGAGATAACAAATCATTGGAACGATGAAAAAGAGTGGACCGCGATGATAAATATTGTCAGGGCCGACATTGAATATGAGCCCACCCCTAAATAGGTTCGCTATGGAAAGAAGTGTAAGTGCAATTGCAGGTACCGCCGCGGGGAGAGCATATCGTTTGAGCCTTTTACGATCACGATGAATGAAGTAATCGGCATAGGAAAGCCAAAGCAGGCAAGGCCATGCACTGAAACAATAGAAAAGACAGGTAGCCGAACGAAAAAGCAGACGCGTAGCCTGTCCGGGTACTCCGTCCAAGGCATACAGCATGATATCAAATAGTAACATGACGGCGTTGAGGACGACCATCATCAGAAATATTAGGTTACTGGTGTTGGTAAGATCCGCCTTTTTCTTGTGATTCATAAAAATGATGCCCAAAATAATGAGGGCAAAGAAATCAGCCTGTGTGATATAAACAAGGTAAAGCATCCACGTTTTCTCCCTTAAAAATAGTAATGCAGAAGAAAAGTATATTCGCTTTTGTAATGCGAGTGGAGTTCCGTGTTTTAAGCCGTCCTTTATTATACCATAAATATCCAAAAATAAAGCTACAAATTGTAAAATTTTGTCGAAAATTGAAAAAATTTTGGAAAAATGCCTATTGATGGAATGATTGAGTTCCTGATGAAGGCATTAAAGTCGTAGTTCTCGGCAAACTCGCCGGAGCGTTGCTCGATAAATCCCGTAGAGCACAGCAGAAACCGCAGCAACCAGCAAAAGGCAGTTCCCTAAACCGACCAGCTCATTCACCGACAGATTGCCATTGTCGTTAAAATACATAATCAGGAGATAAAACGCGTAGATGTTGGAGGTGCCGGTTAGTACAGGTACAAAGACAACGCGAGATACTTGTTCCTTTACCACTCGGTAAAGATATTTGTTTGATGCGCCGAGGTGCCTCAAATCGTCATACACGCGGGCATTCATGAGTGCAATTGTCATACAGCGGGTATAGAGGATGACAACGACTGCTGCAAAACAAAGGATGGAAATAAAAATAAAGAGCATCAGGAAAACAGCGACTGTCTGGACAAAATCTGCCTTGTCCAGGACACGAAACTGGGGCATGTACTTCCAATAAAGACGAAATTCGGAGGAATCTTTCTTTTCATATTCGATTCTCTCAAACCCATTTGCTTCGAGATTTTCGTTACTGAGTTCATAGGGCTTACCGTTTTTGTCAGCACGCATTTGCGCGATTGGGTCCCATGCATCGTATACTTCGACCTCAGGGCCGGAACGGGAAACAATTTCATGAAATAACTGCTTTGCAAAGGGGTAGGTTTTTGAGACAGTTTCTACATTGAAAAAGACTTGCGTTTCTTGCCACTCGTTTGTGAGGCCGTAGCTCATCTTTTTGTAGTCCCCATCATCCAAAACCCGGCGACCAAATAGCATGCTGTTACAGAGCACTGGTTCTACCGGTGTGACGGAAAGCGTCTGTCCAGTTATGGCATTGGTAATGAGGTGCACTTCATTATCAACCATGCCATTTGAGTTACCGTTGTCGTCGAACACGGTGGTTACCGTTCCGGGCAAGAGGTCAACGTGCTCTCCTGTTAAGGCATTGTACGCGCTTTCTGAAAGGAAGGTATCGCTGCAAAGAAGCTCCCGGTACTCTTTGGTATAGGTCTCACCTAGCCGACTTTTTTGTTCAATGTGTTCCATTCCGTCAACACCAAGAATGACAGCAGGCTGGGAAGTGAAGCTTGTAATGGTCACGCCAAAATCCTTTGCCATTTCACTGATTTCGCTCTGTGTGATCATGTTTTGATCGGCGCGGTAATGAAAGGCATAATCCACGTTGCGAGCATCAATTTCCATCAGAGCGCTGGTTCCCAGCATCGGCGTATAGAAGGAGGCAAAGTAAGCACCTGCAATGAGCACTGTGATGATGAGCATATTTCGTACCGTCTGTCTCCCTTGAAACTTCATCATGCTGCTTGTAATGATGTGCTTATAGCGGTTTTTGGAAAAGCCATGGACTACCGTATGCAGCAGAATCATGTAAATCCCAAAGAAGGCTGGGAGATACATAATGGCGGTCAATCCTTCTGGTGGATACCAGTGAAGCACCAAAACACAGAAGGAGGGGGTGAGGTAACCGAGAAGGGCGCCCGCAATCAGTAAGAGAATGCCAACGGGACCGTACCAGCGTGGTACATGGCGGAATGGTTCTGACTTTCTGCTTTCACTCACGATATCAATGATATTGGTACGGCGAACAAAGCGGGAAAGCATCCAAAATAGCATGACGATGACAAAGGCTGAAAAAGAGAGTGCAAATAAATAGGCCTCCCTGTCAAAGGAGAGCGCCATCTCGCTTGTGTCTACAATGAAAAGCTGGAATAAACGCCAAATGAGCCAAGCCAGAGGTGTGCCTAAAGCTGCACCGAGTGCGCAGGAACCAAAAGAAATCAACGCCACTTCCCGGCGCAGTTCCGTTCGGATTTGCTTTTTTGACGCACCAAGTGCCAGGTAGATTCCTGTTTCCCGGGATTTATAGCGAAAGAACAAACTGGAGGCATAGGTGGTAAAAACACCGCAGCCAATCACTGCCAGCACAAAAATCATCATGACCTGTTTGCGGGAATCACCACCCTCAGGTAGCACAGAAAGCACTGTGCTTGACCGCATCATGGAAACGTAGGCCGTAATCAGAAGAACGGAAAAGAAGCAGCAGCCGGATAAGAGTGCATACTGTCCGCGGTTTTTTTTTCGCAAAGAGGCGTACACTTCGGAAAAGGTAGTCACTTTTCAGTCACCTCGCCCATTTCACGAATGGCAGAAAGCAGTTCATCCTGAAATGCTCTGCGCTCTAGTTTGCCGCGAGATTGCTCGCGCCAAACCACACCGTCGCGTAGGATAATGACACGGTCGCAGAAGGAGGCGGCAAAGGAGTCATGCGTTACCATAAAAATCGTGGCATCTAAGTTTTCCTTGGCCTGACGAAAGGAATCGATGACCGCACGCGCAGATTTCGAGTCTAAGTTTCCTGTTGGCTCGTCGGCCAAAATAAGCAAGGGATCATTGATGAGAGCACGGGCGACGGCAGTGCGTTGTTTTTCGCCGCCGGAAATCTCAGCAGGGAATTTTGATCTGATGTGCGAAATCCCAAACACCTCGCACAGCCGATCGGCAGCGCGCTCCATTTCAGGGCCAACCTTACCAGCGATAATACGGGGTAGCATAATGTTATCCCTCACGGAAAGACCGTCCAAAAGTAGGAAGTCTTGAAAGACAAACCCAAGTTTTTGGTTGCGGACTTCGGCTAACTGGGCTTCGTCTAAGGTGGTCAGTTCCGTATCACCCAGCCCTATTTCACCGCTATCAGGTGGGATGTAGCAAGAGATACAATTGAGAAGTGTTGTCTTACCAGAGCCGGACGAACCCATGACAGCAACGAACTCTCCTTGCTCGATTCGGAGAGAAACCCCCTTGAGCACTTCGTAGGTCGTTTTTCCGGATTTGTAGGACTTTATGAGATTCTTGACGGTTAGCATGGAAACCTTCCTTTCCTAAAAAGCAATGTTCATGGCAGCGTATGTCACAGGATGGATGCAATCGCTGCCGATACTTTTACCTTACTTTGCTGGAGCACTGCATGCAAACAGTCCTGTCATGAATTGCATGTTTTTTGTCATGTTTGAAAGAGATGGAATTTGGGTTGTCAAAATTAACCGTTTTGCCGTCAAGTTTGGTTTGGTGACTTTGGCACGATGTGCTACAATAGGAATGAGAAAACTTGGATGAGGGGGGTCATGTTTTATGCTTCGGATCGGCATCTGCGACGATGTTTATGATCAACGCTTGCTGCTTTGTGCCGCAATCGAACGCATTTTGGAAGCGCGCAGCATAGAGCATCAGGTTTTTGAGTTTTCGTCTGGGGAAGGACTGATTAGTTGGCTCCAAAAACACAGTGGGGAACTGGATCTCGTTTTCTTGGATATTGAAATGAATGGGCTAAGCGGCATGGAAACAGCAAAAGAGCTTAGAAGAGGTGACGATGGTTTGCAGCTGGTATTCGTCACCGGATATCCGGATTACGTTTTTGATGGGTATTCCGTGGGTGCACTGGGGTATCTGATCAAACCACCGAAACCACAGCAGCTTTCCGATGTGCTGACACGTGCCCTAGCGGCGCTACATAAACTTGCACCGCAGTTCTTTATCTGCCACAGCGGTGAGGTCACTTACCGCATTCCAAAGAAAGAGATCCTTTACTTCTATTCCGATCGCAGGCAGGTTGTCTGTGTCACGCCTACCCGCACCTATCAGTTCTATGGCAAGCTAGATGAGGTTGCAGAGGCAGTTGGCTCTCCGTTTGTCCGTATTCATCAGCGTTATCTCATTCATGCAGCAGCAGTGGAACGTATGGAAACGACAGAAGTGGTCATAGCCTCGAAAGCGTTGCCGATCAGTCGGTCTTATCAGTCGGCGGCGTTACTGGCGCTGACCAAGGCCATACTAGAGTGAGGATTGACATGCAGATATTGTTATCCATACTCTCGTTGTTTCTTTTTATCTGTTTATCCGTTCTGGGCGGTACGCTGATGGGAAAAACCGTCAGCCGCTTTTTGCCGGAAGGGACTGGAAGGCTGAGGAAAGTCATCCCCTATTTCCTGTTTGCCATTACCCTCACCATGCCTACATGGATTGGAGATGCCAACCCACTTTTCTTACTATTGCCGTTTCTGATGACGTTTCTTTTTTGCTATGGTGGGACAGCACTTTCGCGCCTTGTAACCGGAATGGTGTTTTTTGAAGTGCTCATTGCTTGGAACATGATGGTGGATTCCTCTAAGGAATGGGTCGGTGGCGAAGCATCGAGTAACCATTACCTCTCGTGTCTACTGAAGCTTGCGATGTGGTTCGTGATCTTCTTGTTGGTGCACCGCATGATTTCACCAGAGCGCCCCATTCAGTTATCAAAGCGTCTGTGGGCACTGGCTGGTGTCCTTTCCGCGGCACCGCTCTTTGCAGAGCTTGCTTTTTCCATTTGGGACTTTCAGCCCTACGATATGGAATCTCTCCG
>JAQSXW010000070.1 GCA_029256465.1 Evtepia sp. | reverse complement strand
TCATCATGTCGCTGCAATTAGCCCGTTCTAAATAAACCGGGTTTCCTGTGGCATAGTCAGTGGCGACAGCAATCAAACGCATGGGGGAAGCATAAAACGCATCCAGATCAAGAGGATAGTTTTCGTTCACTGTACCAAACATATATTGAAAGCTGAAGACCTGACCTTCTCGAATGAGTGGCCGAAGTCCCATAAAATTTTTATCTCTAGCAAAATGATAATCAATGAAAAAACTGCGTTCCGGCTGGTGGGATAGGAAGTTGGCAGCATTCATAGCGCCGGCGGAAGTGCCGACTAAACAGTCAAATTGCATATGGTTACGATGAAGTACCCCCTGGACGCCGGACGTGTAAACCCCGCGCAAAGCACCGCCTTCTAAGACCAGACATGAGTGTTTCTGTTCCATTGGAGCATCTCCTTTCTCTCTTCGCAATTCTCAATTATAGCATAATTTTGACGAACAGAGAACATTTGTGTCGCTATTTCACATAGAATTTAATCAATTTTTGGGAAGAGAAAAGGGATGATTGAAAAGTACGAAAGGATCGCATATAATAGGAAGACAGTCATACACAATTGTTGTCAGAAGGGAGTGTAATCTATGGGGAAAAAACTGTATCGTTCCTCCGTCAACCGGATTCTCTGTGGAGTTTGTGGCGGCATTGGTGAGCATTTCAACATTGATCCAACTATCGTCCGTCTGGCTTGGGCCTTATTTGCCCTGACAGGCGCTGGAATCGTATTTTATATTGCAGCTGCGCTCATTATTCCCTCCGATTTGTAAGAACCGGAGGCATCGACGAGCATACTGGAACGATCGTGGGGGACAGAGTTTACTCTGGCCTCCATTTTTGTTTGTGAGTGAAAAACAGAAGGCTGCAAAAAGCAGGATCTAGCTTCTTTCAAAGAAACGTCAAATTAACCTCAAAAAAAGTGAAATCAGGCAAAGTTTCTCTTGTAATTTAAAGCGATGCGGGGTACAATGCAGGGGACAATTTAATAATGGGAGAAGCGAATTTTGTTGTAACACCACCATAAGCTGGTGGTGGAAGGAGAAGACAATAATGTTAAAAAAACGCATGCTTGCCCTTTTCCTGTTGGGCGCGCTCTTAGCAACTGTACTCTGCGCCTGCGGAGACAAGAAGCAGACAGACAACCCTAGCAGCGACGAAACAAGCTCTTCTGGAGAGCCTGTCAATGGCGGAGAAGTCGTTATTGGCATCTCTCAGGACCTGGGAGACAGTCTTGACCCATATCAGATGACAGCGGCAGGAACCAGAGAGGTCTTATTTAATGTCTACGAGGGGTTAGTAAAACCCAATAAAGACGGTGAGTTCATCCCGGCGGTCGCCGCCGAGCTTCCGAAAAAATCGGAGGACGGCACAAGCTACACCTTTACTTTGCGTGAGAACGTGAAGTTCCATAATGGTGCTGTGGTGACCGCAGATGATGTTGTAAAGTCCTTTAAAACCTGCGCGGCAACCACGGTAGATACTGCCTTGGCTGCGGCGCTTTCTGATGTGAAAGAAATTAAGGCGGTCGATGCCAAGACGGTTTCTTTGACGCTCAAGAAGCCAAACGGTGATATGCTCAGCTATATTGCTTCCGTTGCGATCACACCCGCTAATTATACGGAACAAGTCACCAAACCCGTTGGAACCGGATCATTCAAGTTTGTTTCCCGATCCGTGCAGGATAATGTGGTCTTGGAAAAATTTGCAGATTATTGGGGTCAGCCAGCCTATCTGGACAAGCTGACCTATAAAATCTATGAAGATCCGACTGCCCTTATGTCTGCACTGGGTGCGGGTTCTGTGGACATGGCCGTGCATCTCACAACCGATCAGGTCAGTACCCTCAGTAACCAGGAGTACAAGACCGTAGAGGGGACCATGAATCTGGTTCAGGCCCTATACCTGAACCATAAAGTGGCGCCCTTTGACAATGGAAAGGTCAGAAAGGCCCTCTCATACGCCATTGATGTGGATGAAATTCTCGCCATTACGGCAGATGGCCATGGAACCAAGGTCGGGACCTCCATTTATCCTGCGTTTACCAGGTACTTTGATCAGTCTCTTGTGGGCACGTACCCCTACGATCCCGAGAAGGCAAAGGCTTTGCTGGCTGAGGCTGGTTACCCTGATGGCTTTTCCATGACCATCAGCGTTCCCAGTAACTATACACCGCATGTCAAAACGGCAGAGGTTATGGTGGAGCAGCTGGCAAAGGTGGGGGTCAAGGTAAAGCTTGACCAAGTAGAATGGGAAACCTGGCTCTCCAATGTCTACAATGACCGGAACTTCCAGAGTACTGTGATCGGGTTTGATGCAGTTACCCTGACGCCAGGCGCTTTGCTGAACCGTTGGGTGAGCACAAACGGAAAGAACATGATCAATTACAACAACCCGCAATATGATGCGATGATTGCAAAGGCTGAGGCTACTGTAGACGATACGCAGCGTACGGAACTGTATAAGCAAGCGGCAAAAATGCTCACGGACACGGCTGCCAATGTTTATGTTCAGGACCTAGCCGACTTTGTTGTCATGAAGAAAAGCTTGGATGGTTATGCATTCTATCCGCTCTATGTAATGGACATGTCGACCGTTCACTATGTGAAGTAACGCTACAAAGCTTACTGGTCGGGTACGCACTTCAAAGATGAAAGGAGGCGAGGAGATGAAATACGTTGCAAGAAAACTGTTCACTCTCATTATTACTTTGTTCATTGTTTCACTCCTCGCCTTTTTAGCGTTTCAAATCATTCCGAGTGATGCGGCGTTAAGCCGATTGGGAACCAACGCCACCCCAGAGCAAGTTGCCCAGCTGCAACATGAACTGGGACTGGATCGGTCGGTGATGGTCCAGTACGGTGACTGGCTTTCTGATTTTCTCCATGGGGACATGGGAATTTCTTTTAAATACAATATGCCGGTGAAGGAAATGATCATGGAGAAGCTGCCCCTAACAGCAGTGCTGGTACTACTTGCCTGCTTCCTCATGGTAGCGCTCTCGTTTCCCATCGGCGTCTTTACTGCCCGCCATGCTGGCGGGGTTTTCGACCGGATTATGACGGTCCTCAATCAGATTCTAATGTCGATTCCTCCTGTTTTTGTGGGAATCTTGTTATCCTTTGTGTTTGGAACTCTCTTTCGGGTTTTTAACCCTGGAAGTTTTGTTTCGTATAACGAAAATGTGCTTCGCTTCTTGCTCTTTATGCTCTTTCCCGCGCTGTCCATTGCCATTTCCCGAATTGCAATGTCGGTGAAAATGCTGAGAGCCTCTCTTCTTGGGGAGATGGATAAAAACTATATCCGCACGGCTTACAGCCGTGGACACAGTAGAAGTACGGCGCTCCGCAAACACGCATTAAAGAATGCGGTCATTCCAGTCATTGTCTTTATTGCAGTTTCTGCCGCTGAGATGGTAGCCGGCAGTATTATTATTGAGCAGGTGTTTGCCATTCCCGGGATTGGGCGCCTGCTTTTGGTTTCCATCTCCAATCGCGATTATCCGGTGGTACAAGCCATCGTTATGATTTTGGCATTTTGGGTGGTTATCGTGAATTTTTTAGCGGATATCCTTTCCCAATATATAGACCCCCGCGTCCGTCTTGGCTGAGTGGGACCTGAAAGTGGAGATTTGAATGAATCGACTCAAAACGAGAAGCGCTTCGGGGAAACCGAACTATTTTCTGCGCCTTGGCGCTGTCATCACCAGTGTGATGGTGCTTCTAATCCTGGTGGGAATGATTTGGCAGCCCTATAGCCCAACGGCCATGGATGCAACTGCCAAGTCACAGTCACCCTCCTTTGCCCATCTCTTCGGTACGGATACGATGGGAAGGGATATCCTTTCCAGGATCATGGAAGGGGCTGGAACCACCTTCCTGATTGCCACTTGTGTTGTTCTGGTTGGCTTTGTGATTGGGACGATCATTGGCTGTCTCACCGGATATTTCGGCGGGGTTGCGGATGTGATCCTCATGCGGGTCTGTGATTCGATCACGGCCTTTCCAAGCATTCTTCTGGCTTTGGTTATGGTCATGCTGTTTGGAAGGGGCAAGTATCAAATTATCTTGATACTAGGGATCCTCTTTATCCCCAGCTTTGCAAGAGTGGTGCGTGGGGAAGTGGCCAGGCAGCGAAGCCTCACCTATAGTTACTCTGCCCGTCTCATGGGCGCGGGACATTTCCGGATTATTTTCCGGCATATCCTGCCCAACACGTTTCCTGTGCTATTACCCACCATATCCATTGGGTTTAACAATGCTGTACTGGCAGAGGCCAGCATGAGCTATGTGGGGGTAGGTGTCCAAAAACCAGACGCATCTCTTGGTGGAATGCTGTCAGAGGCACAGGCGTATCTGGGGAATGCACCTTGGTATGCACTCTTTACAGGACTCACCATAGTACTTTTGATACTGGGCTTTTCTATGCTGGGAGAGGGGCTTTCCCGGGAAGAATGAATCCCTTAAGGAAGGGGCAAAGCTATGCTTGATGTTAAGGATCTTCATGTCCGTTTTCATAGAGCAAGAGGAAACCGGGAGGCGGTGCAGGGTATTAACCTTCACATGGATTCCGGTGAAATTCTTGGTTTAGTGGGGGAAAGCGGCAGCGGAAAAACCGTGACGGCAATGGCCATTTCTGGCCTGATGAACCGAAGGGAGTCTTCCTGTACTGGAGAAATCTGGCTGGACGGAGTAGAGCTCCTTTCCTGTGATCGGGAACAGCTACGGAAACTGCAGGGGAAAGACATCGGTGTGGTATTTCAGGAACCCATGTCCTCCATGAACCCGGTGATGCGGATCGGCCCTCAGATTGAAGAGAGCTTGCGTATTCACACTAAGATGACTCCCATGGAACGGAAAGAACGGGCGCTTTATGTGATGGCAGCGGTAGAACTACCGGAGCCGGAACAGGTGTATGAGAAATATCCACACGAACTCTCCGGCGGCATGCTTCAGCGTGCGATGATTGCAGCGGCCCTCACCACAAGGCCAAAGCTCCTTCTATGCGACGAGCCCACCACCGCCTTGGATGTGACCATTCAGGCACAGATTCTGGAGCTTCTGAAGCGAGTGAACCGGGAGTTTCAAATTGGTATTCTATTTATCTCCCACGATCTCAATGTGGTAAGGAAGCTCTGCACGCGGGTTGCCGTCATGTATCAGGGAAAACTGTTGGAAGAGGGACCGGTTGACCAGGTGTTTTATCACCCGGAGCATGAGTATACCAAACGCCTCATCGCAGCGATTCCAACCAGAAAGAAACGGGGGTAACCCATGACGCAACTTCCAATCTTAG
>JAQSXW010000069.1 GCA_029256465.1 Evtepia sp. | reverse complement strand
GTTTCAAAGTGAAGAGTATGCCTTGCCGGAGGATACAACGCAAAAGGCTCTCCTTGAGCTGATTGGAACCCTGAATGCACGAGAGGACATTGACGGAATTCTGGTGCAGCTTCCACTTCCAAAGGGACTGGATGAAGAAGCGGTTTTGATGGCGATTTCGCCTTCTAAGGATGTGGATGGTTTTCATCCTATGAACATGGGAGCCTTGCTTGTGGGAAAGAAGGGCTTTTTGCCTTGCACACCAGCCGGTATTATGGAAATTCTGTCCGAGTACCATATTGACCCTGCTGGGAAACAATGCGTTGTCGTTGGACGATCCAATATCGTTGGGAAACCGATGGCTCTGCTTCTTTTGCAAAAAAATGGAACGGTGACAGTCTGCCATTCGAAAACTCGCAACCTGAAGGAGATTTGTTTGACGGCGGATATTCTCGTAGCTGCGGTGGGTAAGGTGGGCCTAGTTACTGGAGATATGGTGAAACCAGGCGCAGTGGTCATCGACGTTGCTATGAACCGAAATGAGGCGGGCAAACTTTGTGGAGATGTTGTATTTGATAAAGTCTCTGAAACGGCAGCTGCCATTACCCCTGTACCGGGAGGCGTATGGCCTATGACGCGTGCGATTCTGATGAAAAACACCTTGGCTGCAGCTAAGTTGCACTTGGGACGAGAATAGTATTGACAGTATTCTAAATATGGAGGGATACATATGAGTGAAGGTAGAGAATACATCTCCCGCACAGAAGAGAACGGTGACATTTACATTTCGGAAGACGTATTGGCCATGATTGCAGGTGCTGCCGCCTTGGAGATTGAAGGGGTGACTGGCTTAGCAGGTGGTAATCTGGGCGAACAGTTACTGGGGAAGAAGAGCTTTACCCGAGGTGTCCTGATTCAGCGAGAAGAGGATAGCCTAGTACTGAACATTTCTATCATGATTCAATATGGTTTTGCGGTTCCGGAACTGGCAAGAAAGGTCCAGGAAGCAGTTGCATCCAGTGTAGAGGCTACTAGCGGACTTACCGTGCGTGCAGTTAATATCCGGGTGGGCGGCATCACCTTTGAGAAATCCGGCAAACAGTAAACCTGAAATATTGACGAAAAACTTGCACGCCCGACAGACTGATTGCGGTCTTGAAGGCGTGCTTTTTTGAGTGTAAATTCATGAAATTTCACCTTAACAGGAAAGAAAGGGTTTATTTTTTCAAAATGAATGTATATAATAGGGAAAATACGATAATAGATTATTCCGCTCATTGCACCAATAACGGAGGAAAATTATGACCAGAACTACCGCAAGAGAACTCGCAATGCACTGCTCATTTTCGTTGGGGTTTTCCACCCAGTCTCCAAAAGAATTGTTGGAGGAACGGCTGAGCCAAACTTGTTTTGATAGCTGGAGAGGAGAAGATCCTTTATATGAGGAATATCCTGATGTAAAGCAGAAAAAATACATTGAAGAATTGGTTTGCGGTGTTGGGAACCATGGCCCTGAGCTAGATGAATACATTAGTAAATACGCTGTTAATTGGAAGTTTGAACGGATTCCACGCATTGCTAGCGCCATCATGCGTGTTGCCATGTACGAAATTCTGTATATGACTCAGATTCCGAATGGAGCTGCCATTAATGAAGCGGTAGAGATTGCAAAAAAGTATGAGGAACCTAGCATGGTTTCCTTTATTAACGGTATCCTGGGAACTTTTGTTAGAACTGAATTTCCGGAGGAACATTCCAATGACGGTTACACTGGGGATTGATACCAGCAACTATACGACTTCCGTAGCTTTCTTTGACGGAACTAATGGTAGAAACATTGGGCAGCTCTTAGACGTTCCAGAGGGAAGTCTGGGTCTTCGACAAAGCGATGCGCTATTTCAGCATGTCAAACGGCTTCCCAATCTGATTGAGGCGTTGAAGGGAGCTGGGCTTCCGACATCCATACAAGCGATCGGAGTCAGTACCAGACCCAGAGAAGTCGAAGGGTCGTATATGCCATGTTTTTTGGCGGGAGAGTCACAGGGTCGTGTCTTGGCACAAGTGATTGGAATACCATTTTATCCATGTTCTCATCAGCAAGGGCATGTCGCGGCGGCAGCATGGTCTGCTGGTCATATGGATTTGTTAGACCACCCACATCTAGCTTGGCATCTGTCTGGCGGGACAACAGAGCTTCTCTATGTAGAGCCGGATGGGGTTTTGGTCCATGCAAAGCAAATCGGTGGAAGCAGCGATATTTCTGCAGGTCAACTCATTGACCGTACCGGGAAACGGCTTGGTTTGGCGTTTCCCGCTGGAAAAGCAGTGGATGCACTGTCACTGAAAGCGAGAAAAGCGTTGTATTTTCCAGTAAAGGTGCAGAAGATGAAATTTTCCCTCTCTGGCATAGAAAATCAAATGAATGCTTTGGCGGAACAAGGGGAAAGTCCGGCTGAAATTTGCCGCTTTGTCTTGGGTTCCATTCTATATGCCGTGGATGTGGCAACCAGAAACGCGTTGTCTGAATATCCAGGGCTTCCTGTTCTTTGTGCAGGGGGTGTTGCCTCCAATCGCCTTTTACGGGATACGATGCGAAGATCACACGGTGCTTTATTTGCAGAGGCAGCGTATTCTACAGACAATGCAATGGGGGTCGCAATTCTAGCGTTTCGTATGCTTGAAAAGGAGCGGAATCATGGGTAAACTGATGACGGTCTCTGAACTGAATCATCATATTAAGTTTCTCATAGACGAAGATCGATTACTGTCCAATGTACTAATTCAAGGTGAACTTTCCAACTATAAAACCTATCCGTCTGGTCATCATTACTTTTCACTCAAAGATGTAGAAGGCAGCATTCGCTGCGTCATGTTTCGAAGGGAAGCTTCCTTATTGCGCTTTCGTCCGGAAAATGGCATGAACGTCATTGTGGGAGGCCGGGTTACGGTCTTTCCTAGGGATGGTCAGTATCAGTTGTACTGTAATCGTATGATGCCGGACGGGATTGGAGATCTTCATATAGCCTTCGAGCAAATCAAGGAAAAGCTTCAGAAGGAGGGCCTATTTGACCAGACACATAAGAAACCAATTCCAGTGTATCCGGAGCGGATTGCGGTCATTACCTCTCCGGTAGGAGCGGCTGTGCAAGACATGATTCGTGTCCTTTCTATGCGTTATCCATTGGCAAAGGTGATAGTGGTTCCTGTTCGTGTGCAAGGGGTGGAAGCACCCGGTGAAATTGAACGTGCCATCTTTATGGTGAATCACTGGAAGACGGCTGATCTTATTATTACTGGTCGTGGTGGGGGTTCTATGGAGGACCTCTGGGCTTTTAATGAGGAAACCGTTGCGCGAGCAATTTATCAGTCAGAAATCCCAATCATCTCCGCAGTGGGCCATGAGCCGGATGTGACCATCGCGGACTATGTTGCCGATCTGCGGGCGGCAACGCCGTCGAATGCAGCAGAATTGGCAGTGCCGGATTGTCAGGACCTTAACCGACAGCTATCCCATATCAGGGCAAGAATGGAGACAGTGCTCCACCAAAAGGTAACCGAAGGGAGAAGGATCTTAGATCGAGCAGAGAGAAGTCCTTGGCTTCGAGAGCCGCTACCTGTGATTCAAGAATCTCGGCATCTTCTCGATTATCAGGAGCAGAAATTGACCCGAGGCTTGGAAAGATCCCTCACCGAGCAGCGCACGCATTTTGGACGCCTTGCAGCGTCGTTGGATGCCCTCAGCCCCTTAAAGGTATTGGGACGAGGCTACTCTATGGTGATAGGAGAGGGCGGAGCTTTGGCGACTTCGATTAGGCAGATTGACATAGGGCAGGAACTTACCGTTCAGATGGCCGATGGCAGAATTGTTTGCCGCGCGGAGAGAAAGGAGCATTCTAACCATGGCAGAGAAAAAACCTTCCTTTGAACAATCTATGGGACGATTGGAAGAAATTGTGACTCTTTTGGAACGAGGAGATCAGCCGCTGGAAGAAGCCCTTTCTTTATTTGAAGAGGGGACAAAACTGATGAAGCAATGTTCCGCACTTTTGGATAAGGCAGAACAAAAGGTCATGAAACTAACGGCAAAAGCGGATGGAGTGCCGATTGAAACGGAATTTTCTCCGTCTGAAGGGAATTAAATTATGACGTATGCTGAACAATTGTCCGCAGATCAGGCAAGGATTGAAAGTTCGATTGCGGAATACGTGGACTCTTTATGGCCCTTTGGAAATTTAGTGGAGTCCATGAGCTATAGTCTGCTTTCCGGTGGAAAACGGATTCGGCCAATCCTTACGTTAGCTTCCTGTCGGTTTTGCGGCGGGGAGGTGACGAAGGCTCTTTCGTTCGCCTGCGGACTGGAAATGATTCACACCTACTCTTTGATCCACGATGATCTACCCTGTATGGATGACGATGATTTTCGCCGTGGGCGTCCGACTAACCATCGGGTTTATGGACAGGCAACTGCTGTTCTGGCAGGAGATGCCTTGCTCACAAGTGCGTTTGAAGTGCTGGCAAAAGCGCCTGGTTTGCATACGGATCAGCTTGTATTAGCCGTTCGCTGCCTCTCGGAGGCGGCGGGGCCATCTGGAATGGTCGCCGGACAGATTTTGGATATGGTTGCCACTGACCGTGATAGCACCTTTGAGCAGATTCAAACCATTGAATCCCTGAAAACCGGAAAACTCATTGAGGCAGCGGTACAGTTGGGCTGCATTGCCGCCAATGTGGAAGGGGAGCGGATGCAGGCATTAACCATCTATGCCCAAAAGCTTGGGTTAGCCTTCCAAATTCAGGATGATATTTTAGACTATGATGGAGATGAGGCGGAATTAGGGAAACCGATAGGATCCGATGCAGCAAATGGGAAGGTAACTTTTGTCACTTTGAAAGGGATTGTTGGCTGCCGAGAGATGGTTCGTAGGCTCACCGAAGAGGCAGTTGAGGAAATTAAGCAATATGAGGAGAGCGGATTCTTATGCTGGTTGGCAGAGATGCTGGCGGAACGGAAGAAATAACAAAACCGTCTGTTACTAAAAAGGGAGAGCATTCATGTTAGAAATAGGAGAATATTCCTCTCTGCATCAAATGAGTGACCAGGAAGCACAAGCGCT
The DNA here is from genome assembly GCA_029256465.1 of Evtepia sp. Classification (GTDB taxonomy): domain Bacteria; phylum Bacillota; class Clostridia; order Oscillospirales; family Oscillospiraceae; genus Evtepia. The sequence goes on along the minus strand of JAQSXW010000069.1, from coordinate 359 downwards.
CTGTGAAAGGCTCCGTTTCCGACTACTTGATGTTGTTTCGCAGACAGGAGGCCACTTGGCTTCAAATTTCGGGATTGTGGAGTTAACGGTGGCTCTTCACCGCGTGTTTGATACCAACTATGACCGCTTAGTATTCGATGTGGGGCATCAATGCTATATTCATAAAATGTTGACCGGACGCAACGCACTCATGGAAACCATTCGCAGCTTTGGCGGTCTGGCGGGCTTTCCAAAACCAGCAGAATCGAAACATGATGCATTCATTGCTGGGCATGCCTCTAATGCTGTATCGGTTGCCTTGGGTATGGCGATCGCTCGGACAAGGCTAAAAAAAGATTACAACGTAATTGCCCTCTTGG
>JAQSXW010000068.1 GCA_029256465.1 Evtepia sp. | reverse complement strand
TTATCAGCAAGTGCCATCACCTGATGATGCGCAAAGCCGCCGATAATGCTTCCTGTCTCAATCTCTTCCGGTGCGGGAAGGGTTTTCGCAAGTGTGATGATCTCAGAAAAGTCCTTCTTTCCAGTTGCGCCTGCATCAATATGTTGACAGCCTGGGAATCCGGCTGAGCCTGTTGTGAATACCCTTTTCCTGACTTCCTCGCTCTTGGGAGGAACGATACAGTTCGTGGTAAACAGAATGGGGCCACGGAAAGACTCAAATTCTTCGACCTGCTTCCACCACGCATTGCCATAGTTACCAACGAAATTGTCATACTGTTTGAAAGCGGGATAGTAATGGGCTGGCAGCATTTCGCTATGGGTATAGACATCCACTCCCGTTCCCTTTGTCTGCTCTAGGAGCTGCTCAAGATCAGTCAAGTCGTGACCGGAAATCAGGATCGCGGGTTTATTTCGCACCCCAATGTTGACCTCAGTAATGACGGGATTCCCGTATTTGGATGTATTCGCCTCGTCCAGAAGTGCCATGGCCTTCACACCATATTCCCCTGTTCTGAGTGTAAGAGCCACAAGATCATCCGCGGAAAGCGTATCATCCAATGTCGCCGCCAAAGCTTCGTAAATAAATGCGTTAATCTCCAGGTTTTCTTTCCCTATATTCTGTGCATGCTCGGTGTAGGCGGCCATACCCTTTAAGCCATAAATGATCATCTCACGGAGCGACCGTACATCCTCGTTTTCCGTTGCGAGTACGCCAATCGAATTGGCTTTTTGCATCATAGATTCTCTGGAATCCACAATAAAGGTTGCCGCATCGTGCAAATTCTCTACAGAAATTTCCTTTTTCAAATCATCTCTGATCACAAGCATCTTCCTAATTTGCTTTTCAATGGAGACATCATCAAAGTTCGCATTGGTAATGGTAATAAACAGGCTATTGAGCATTTCGTAATTGTTCTTACCTAATGATGCAACGTCCAGCTTCCCTTTCATCACAATCTCCGAAATTCCCTTAATGGTGTAAATCAGAAGATCCTGAAGCTTCGCAACATCCTCGTTTTTTCCGCATACGCCACGTACCGTACAGCCTTTTCCGCCCGCTGTTTCCTGACATTGATAACAAAACATACTCATTGTGTCTTTCCTCCTTGTTGTGTACCTTTTTTCTATCGATGGATATCTTTCGGGTTCACACTAATTGATGAATTTATGTTATCACACCTCCTCTTCCCTTTCCGTTGCAGTTGCAACAAAGACACAATTTTTATTAAATCAACCAATCATGATTGATTTCAATACTTACAAATAACCTTTCGAGTTTGGTTCAACTAATTAGGCAATAATCGTCACGTTTCTTACAAAAACATAGTACCCTAGTTATGCCATTTTAGCAAGATTTGATTTTAATACGCTCGGCTTGTCTTCCATTTTTTGCAGGAATTCTAGTGATCATTAGAAACAATACCACTTGACTTTTGAATTATCTTGTGATATCGTAAATATATATTTCGAATGTATGCTGATTACCACCATAGGATTGGCCAATTCATTTGGCTAAAGCCTGTGGTTTTTCTTTTATGTTCTGAAATCAGTATTTTAAGGAGGTACCATCATGAATACAGGTACAGTAAAATGGTTTAACGCAGATAAGGGATTTGGCTTCATCGCCAATGAAAACGGTAGCGGAGATGTGTTTGTACACTTTTCTTCCATTCAGGGCAATGGCTTCCGTACTTTGGAAGAAGGACAAAAAGTTTCTTTTGACACAGAAGCAGATCCTAGAGACTCCAAAAAGCTTCGTGCAATCAATGTGAACTTACTGTAAGAGACACATACCTAAAATGAGTCGCCCATTGGGACGACTCATTTTTTCTTGTCAAAATTGATCAGTTTTTCCTTAGTTGCCTAACATAAGGGGTGTGAGACAGCAACTGTCTCACACCCCTTGTTTATTTGGTAAATTACACGCAGTGTGACAGAAGTTTCTGCCACTTCTCGTCCACATAGTTCTGAGCATCTTCCAGCATCCACTCATTCCCCTTGCGGAACATGTGGGAAAATCGGCCTTGCTTTTCCAAAAATGCAGTCACTGGCAGTTTTCTTTTTGGCTCGCAGGTTAGCCGCCAAGTGCCGTTTTCCACCTCATACATCGGCCAAACGCAGGTGTCAACCGCTAACTTGCAGAGCTCAGCAAGCTCTGCGGTGGGATAATCCCAGCCGCGTGGGCAGGGAGCTAGGACATTCAAAAAACACGGCCCCTCCGTATAAATGGCCTTACGTGCCTTTTCGTGAATGTCTTGGAAATTACCAATAAATGTGGTTTGGGCGGCATAGGGAATGTTGTGCGCCGCCAAAATTTCAGTCATATCCTTTTTATTTTGCTGCTTCCCGTAGGAAACCTGCCCTCTGGGAGCGGTGGTGGTATTGGCAAACCGAGGGGTTGCAGAGGACCGCTGGATGCCCGTATTCATATACGCTTCGTTGTCGTAGCAGACATAAACCATATCGTGTCCACGCTCCATCGCTCCGGATAGCGACTGAAAGCCAATATCATAGGTGCCACCGTCCCCTCCGAATGTGATGAACTTATAGGTTTCCTGCACCTGATTACGGCGTTTTAATACATTATAAGCCGCTTCAACACCGCTGCAAGTTGCTGCAGCATTTTCGAAGGCTGAATGAATAAAGCTATCCTGCCAAGCTGTATAGGGATAAAGGAAAGAAGAAACCTCTAGACAGCTGGTTGCGTTGGTGATAACGGCCTTGTCCTCCGGATTTAAAGCCCGAAGCACTGCACGGACAGCTATCCCAGCACCACAGCCAGCACAGAGTCGGTGGCCGCCAACAAAGCGCTCTGGCTTTTGTACTTCTTGCTTGAAATTATAATTCATAAGCGCTACGCCTCCCTCTGTCCCAGATGAATGTATCGCTCACCCAACTGACCGGTGGAGACGATTTTGAATAAGTGATGATATATTTCCTCAAAGTGGCCTACATGAATGTCCCTGCCACCCAAGCCATAAACATAGTTTATTAGTTGAGGACGATTGTCCAGATCATACAAAGCGGATCGCGTTTCTGCAAAGAGTGGACCGCCACTAGCGGAAAAGCCTTCACACTTATCGAGAACTGCAACCACCTTGCAATGGGACAGAGCAGAAGCGAGCTCTTCCATGGGGAAGGGGCGGAACACACGCAGCTTAATCACTCCAACCTTTTCCCCTTGACTACGCAGATGATCTGCCGTGACCTTCGCAGTACCCGCAGAGGAGCCGATGAGAAGAATTGCAACCTGTGCATCCTCCATTTGGTACTCTTCAAAGAAGCCATATTTTCGACCGGTTAGGGCCTCGAAGCGATTGGCAACATCCAAGATCACTTGCTTTGCATTTTTCATAGCCTCGGCCTGCTGTTTTTTGTGCTCCATATAGTACGCACTGATATCATAAGGGCCAACCGCCAACGGATTGTCAGCCTTTAATAAATACTGTTCTGGACAGTATTGGCCCACAAAGCGCCGAACCTCATCGTCCTCCAGAAGAGTGATGTTTTCTACAGCGTGGCTAGTAATAAAGCCATCCTGGCAAATCATGACCGGTAAGCGAACGCTAGCATGTTCACCGATGGGCATGGCCTGAAGAAAATTATCATAAACTTCTTGATTGTTCTCTGCGTAGATTTGGATCCAACCGGAATCACGGGCACCCATGGAATCTGAATGGTCATTATTGATGTTGATGGGGCCGGAAAGGGCACGGTTGACACAAGCCAAAGTAATGGGCAGACGACAGGATGCAGCAACATATAAAAGCTCATACATAAGTGCAAGTCCGCAGGAAGATGTGGCGGTCACTGCCCTAGCCCCAGCAGCCTGAGCTCCGATGCATACGGACATAGAAGAATGCTCACTTTCCACAGGGACAAATTCAGTGTGTACTAAGCCGTCCGCAACATATTGTGAAAAATACTCTGGAATTTCCGTGGAAGGGGTAATGGGAAACGCACCCATGACATCAGGGTCAATTTGACGCAGAGCAATGGCCACTGCCTCATTACCGGAAAGTCGGTCCTTAACTGCCATTTATCTCTCCTCCCTTCCAAGGGTGATTGCGCCAAAAGGACAAACCTCGGCACAGATGCCGCATCCCTTGCAGTGCAATAAATCAAGTTTGAGTTCTTGACTGCCTTGTACTCGGATAGAACTATCAGGGCAATAGAGGATACACAGCATACAAAGCTTGCATTTTTCTGCGTTTACGAGCGGCGTTTCTGTTCTCCAGTCACCTGTATTGACCAGAAGAGAAGTGCCTCCCTCATAAATCTCACCACCGGGAGTTAGTTCCTGCCAAGGCGAGGTTTCATTTATTTCTGAAGCCTTCCGTATCATCCTGCTTTTTCCTCCAGACAGACACCCAAGCTACTCTTGACCTGACGCATTGCTTCTGCCAATGCCCTTAAATTCCCCTCAATCACGTGAGGCTTTGATGCAAATTTATGGCGAAAGGAAGCTTCCATATCGGACAGGAACTTTTCTGGATCAACTACGCGGCTGACCTTGACTGCGGTCGCCAGCATAGGAGTATTGGGAAAGTTTTTCCCCAAGGCATTCATTGAGACCTCATGTGCATCAATGGTATAGATCCTTCCCTGCCAGCCGTTGAGATAGGGGCGCAGATCTTCCGGTTCCAGTGCGCTGTTAATGATAACTGCACCTTTCGGATTCAAGCCAGCGGTAACATCGGCACAAGATAGAAGGGTTTCGTCCACGACTACGACGAAGTCAGGTTTGTAAATACTGGAGTGTATGGCACAGGGAGTATCGCTGATCCGGTTATATGCAGTGATGGGTGCACCCATGCGCTCTGGACCATATTCCGGAAAGCCTTGCACATATTTCCCGGAAGAAAAAGCTGCGTCAGCCAGTAGCAAGCAGGCTGTTTTTGCACCTTGGCCACCACGTCCATGCCAGCGGATTTCAATTAGGTTTTTCATACAAAATTCCTCCTGTTGTTTTGAATTTTGTAGGTATGCGGGACGATAAAAAACTCTCGTCCTTTCGTAAAAAGGACGAGAGTATAAACTATCGCTGTACCACCCATTACTGCATACCAACATATGCGCTCCTTTTAACGGGGGAAACCGTCAGTGTCTACTACCAGCATGGGTTCGGACTGCAGCTCAGGAGTGATTTTCAAGACACCCTTACTAACATCGGGCTTCCACTATCCCCGACTCGCTGTGCCGTTCCAGGTGAAATTACTGTCTCCATCGTAGCCTTTGAATTATTAGTCCTATTATATGAGACAAGTGGACATATGTCAATGGGGAGACGACAGTTTTGGATTAATTCCTAAAAACACTTTGAGATATCAATGGTCAGATGCGTCATTTACAACAAATTGTCTGTTCCATTTGAATATATGCTATAATTAATTATGAAACATACCAGCCTGCTTCGTAGTGAAAACTAGAA
>JAQSXW010000067.1 GCA_029256465.1 Evtepia sp. | reverse complement strand
CGTGGGAGCGATTGCCTCATTCACAAGGCAAACCTCCATGGCGTTACAGACAGAGGGACGGCTGGTTTTGGCATTTTCCAGAATGCGCAGGGCTTTTTCCGGATCAGCGCTCGCATCCACATAGATGTGGCAGATGCCCGTTCCGGTCTGAATGCAGGGGACTTTGGCTTCCTCAATGCAGGTCTGAATCAAGGCTGCCCCACCCCGTGGGATCAGAAGATCCACAAGCCCCACGGCTGTCATGAGTTCCTTTGCGCTGGCTCGCGTGGTATCCTGTACCAAACTGATGAGAGCTTCGGGCAGGTTGTGCCGCCGGAGACCGTCATGGAGGGCATCGACGATCGCGCAGTTGGAGCGGAAGGATTCCTTGCCGCCCCGCAGAACACAGACATTGCCGCTTTTAAAGGCAAGACTGGCAGCATCGGAGGTGACGTTAGGACGGCTTTCATAAATGATGGCGATGACCCCAAGGGGGACGGAGGTCTTTTCCACCACCAAACCGTTTGGAAGGGTATGGCTGCTGCGAATTAACCCCGTGGGATCCGGCAAGTCAGCAACGGCCTTGATTCCAGTGGCCATATCTGCAATGCGGCCCTCCGTTAGTTGAAGCCGATCAATCATCACCGGGGAGATATGACCGGTGGCTGCCTCCACATCCTGCCGATTTTGCTCCAAAATGCTTTGCGTGTGTGTAAGGAGACAGTCTGCCATGCTCCGAAGAACGTCTGCCTTTTGGGAAGGAGTCAGCTCCGAAAGGATTGGTTTTGCAGTTTGGGCATTTATTAGAAGATCCTGGGTGGTTAAATTGGACTCAATCATAGAGAAGATCCCTTCTTTCCCCAGAATTTACTACCCACACTCTGGCCCTCTGCGATCGCATAGAGAAGATTTGGGAAGGTGCCATTGGCAATGACCATGTCACAACCGGCTTCTGTACAGATTTTGGCTGCTTGCAGCTTGGTAGACATGCCGCCGGTCCCGAAGGCAGAACTGGAGCCACTGGCCGAGGCAAAGAGAGTGGGGGTCAGTTCGTAAATGTCAGTGATGAGCTTGGCACTGGCATCCGTGTGGGGGTCAGCCGTATATAAACCATCGATGTCGGACAGAAGAATCAGAAGGTCGGCATGGATACTCATGGCTACGATAGCGGCTAGGGTATCGTTGTCACCAATTTCAATTTCCTCTGTGGAAATGGTATCGTTTTCGTTAATAATCGGAAGAACCTTTAGCTCCAACAGGCGCTCCATTGTATTTTGAAAGTTGGCAAAACGACTTGGATGCTCTACGTCCGAGCCGGTGAGCAGAATCTGAGCGACGGTGTGGTTGTGTTCGGAAAACCATTTATCATAAGTATACATCAGTTCGCACTGGCCCACTGCAGCCACAGCCTGCTTGGTTGGGATGTCTTCGGGACGAGTAAGAAGGGCCAGTTTTCCTACACCCATGGCGATGGCGCCGGAGGAAACAAGAATGATTTCTTTGCCCGCGTTTTTCAGATCACTCAGTACTTGGCAAAGCTCTTGAATTCTGCGGATATTGAGCAGACCGGATGGGTGTGTCAGCGTTGAAGTGCCAATTTTGACGACTATCCGGTGAGGGAGTTTTTCCATATTAGGTCCTCCTTGCGTTGTCCGCTGCAAATTGGCGGTGATAAAAAATGGAGCCGGTCCGCGGCTTTTTAGCCAGCGCCGGCGGGTGAGCGATGCTATTTGCGTTATTATAATATATCCAGTACGGGGTGTCAATGCACAGGTGAGGGGATTCAAAAGAGCTCCCTCCGCGTTTGCGGAGGGAGCTCTTTATGAATCTGAGAGTTGGAATTACACGTCCATGCTGAATAGGCCACACATAGAAGGACCACCACCGACGCACATGGAAGCGCCGCCGGTCTTCAGACCTTCACGCTTCATCTCGTGCAGCAGGGAGACCACAATGCGGAGACCGGTGCAGCCGATCGGGTGACCCAGGGAGATGCCGGAGCCGTTGCGGTTGACCTTGCTCATGTCCAGTTCCATGCCGGACTCTTCCTTCAGCATACGGCCAGCACCCAAGAACTGAGCGGCGAATGCTTCGTTGATTTCCCAGTAGTCCACGTCGTTGAAGTCAACACCAGCACCCTTTAAGCACTTGGGAATGGACTTGGCAGGGCCGACACCCATGATGCGAGCGGGAACGCCTGCACTGCAGATGTGCAGAACCTTAGCGATAGGCTTAATGCCCAGTTCCTTGGCCTTCTCAGCGGACATGACAACGACAGAGGCAGCTGCGTCGTTAACGCCGGAAGCATTCGCAGCAGTGACAACGCCGTCCTTGAGGAAGGCAGGCTTCATCTTGCCGAGGGTTTCCATGGTACAGTTACGGATGGGATGCTCATCGGTATCAATGACTACGTCACCCTTCTTGCTCTTAATGGTGACGGGGATGATTTCTTCCTTGAACTTGCCAGCGTCAATGGCGGCAACAGCGCGGCTGTGACTCATGACAGCCAGCTGGTCACACTCTTCACGGGTGATGTTATACATTGCAGCAACGTTTTCAGCGGTGACGCCCATATGACCAGGAGTCAGCTCGTCAATCAGAGCGTCGTGGGTCATGGAGTCAAAAATCTGAGCGTCGCCCATACGGTAGCCGCCACGGCCCTTGGCCAGCAGATAGGGAGCGTTGGTCATGCTCTCAACACCGACAACCAGACCAATCTCGGTCTTGCCGAGCATGATGTGGTCGCAGGCGATTTCCAGAGCACGCATGCCGGATGCGCAGTTCTGGTTTACGGTGACGCCACCGATGTCGGGGGACAGGCCGATGCGGGCGCCAACCTGGCAGGCGGGCAGAGAGCCCTGCATAGCAGCCAGAACCTCACCCATGACGATCTCGTCAATGATGGTTGCGTCGATTCCGGCGCGCTTGATAGCCTCGGTACCTGCGATCATTGCAAGATCACGAGCGGAAACGTCTTTAAACTGACCGGACATCTTGCCAATGGGGGTCCGGCAGGCGCTGACAATTACTACTTCTCTAGACATAGTGAAACGTCCTCCTGTACTGCATTTTAATACATAATTTTGCACATGAAACAACGAATACTGTTCAGTATTCGCAAACATATGCCATTATTATACACCACTTTTGTCACATGTCAAGAAGATACTCCGGCGCCATCCTTGTCTGAAAGGCGATTCATTTCCCAGGAAAAACCTTTTTTGACAGCGAACAATTTTTAACAAAGGGCTAGACCATTTATCATTAAAAAAAACCAAAAAAGTAACAGACCTGCTAAAAATATATGACGATTTCTAAAAAATGCACTTGAGTTTTTTATATAAATGTGTAAAATGAAACTAGTGCCGCCGTAATCGGCAGCATAAGAAAAGGATGCAGTGTCACACACCGCAGACAATAGCAGGAGGCGAGGATTCCCATGAGCAAAATTCCAGAACAATGGCGCGAGGCCGCTTTGGCCTTTGCTCTGGATGTAGCGCAGGAGGGTGAGAATTTCCCTAAAAAAGTGTTGGCGCTTCTGGACAGGCATTTTGGCTTCCGGCGGAGCATCTTTTTTCCACATAACTACTCTTTGCTTGGAAGTGGCGGACCAAAGCGTTCAGCCGCTTTGAGCAATTATATTACGTATGGAATCAGTTATGGTCCCATGTACGACTATAAGGATCATGTTTATAAAGATGACATCTTTCACTATTCCAGACTTCCCATGCATTTGAAGGGAAAACGGGTTCTGTTTACGGATGATGTGATGCCCTTTCCCGAGTTTGAAAAGACGCCCTTCGGTGTTCATATGATTGCTATGGACATGTATTATCAGGCTTGCCTCTTTCTCTATGCAGGTGACCGGGTGATCGCTTCCATTGCACTTCTTCGATCCGTGCACGAGAAGCGGTTTGATGAGGAAGATCGGGCTTTTTTAGAGTATTTGAGCCATCTGATCGAGGTGAATTACCACAACTTTCTCCATCAAAGCGGAGAGGCGAAATTCCTAGAGGGATTCAACCTGTTTTTCCAGGATATGAAGTTGGGTGCAGTGGTGCTTAATCAAGACCTCACCGTTGTGCAAGCCAATCCGATGGCGCGTGAGATTAGCCACTTGTTTTGGGAACAGTTTCGGAACAATCAAGGTCACTTCCTACGAAGCAATTATCAAGGCGAGGAGCAATATCGGGAAGTACAGACCATGGTCAATGAGATCAGTGAAAAGCTAACGGTTCAAGGCAGCAACAGCCTAGGGAACAGCAGCCTAACCCTCTCAGCCGTTGGTGGAGAAATCACATTCTACCATACGTCTTTTCTTTCTGCCAATGCCACAGGAGCCATTCAAACCTGGCATATTTTAACAATGACGAACAAGGCAAAGGAACTGCCCGAAAATATGGAACATCCCTATAATAGCCTAACCCAGCAGGAGCGGCGGATCGCTTACTTCCTTTCCACCGGGATGAAAAATGAGCAAATTGCCGAGGAACTGCATATCAGCATCTATACCGTTCGAACGCATATTGCAAACATCTACAAAAAATTTGAAGTGGGCAATAAGATCGACCTATTAATGTGTCTTCAGCCTTATCTACAAGAAAAAACCGGAAGCTGAATCAAACAGAAGAAGCATCCGCCAAGATGGATATCCATCTTGGCGGATGCTTTGCCGATTAGGCTCGTAAGGAATAGAATACCTCTCCATCAATATGACTTTGGGACACGAGACCCTCCTGCAGCAAATTAGACAGAGCGGTCTGAAGTAAAGTAGGGGAGACCTCCAAGAAGTTGGAGAGCTCTTCTGGACGCGCTGTGATGGTTCGTGTCAGAAATTCCACAATCGATTGCTGTAACGAATCCCTGGCATAGCCGCGTAAAGGAAGGTGCAGGCTGACACGATCCGGTCCAAAGGATTCTGTGAGGACAGGAGCGCTCCAACCCTGTTTTGCCCATGTGGAATAAATGTCACGCAGACCCATGCAGCGTTCACTTCCTACGCCAATGAGAGAAAACAGGCGGGAGAGTCCGACGTTTCTGCGATCGGAGATAACATCTTTCTGGAACTGTTCGAGAGGGGCACGAAGGAGACCGCTGTTTGTGACCTGCAAAGCATCGGGGAGTCGGAGAATTTGTAGGCCTTGCCCGCCAAAGTAATCCGCATGCAGAATGGCGTTGACGGCAGCTTCCCGCATGGAGGATTCTAGCGCAGAGTCCTGCGGTGAGATGGCCTCGGACACTTCTTTCAACCGGGCAGACACACGCTCATAAAAGTCAAAGAGATTGCCACTCCAGTTTCCTTCACCGGAGCGTATGGCAATGCCACCCTCTAGATCTTCCCGGTATTCCAGATGATAGGAGGCAAAGGTTTGTTTGAGTGCACAATAACGCCCGAATAGAAGAAGACCTGCTACCGTGGGGTGCAGGCTTTTTTGCGGCGAGTCCCAGGCAGATCCTCCTGTCAGCCGCAAAAAGTCCTGATCGGGAAGGCTGTTCC
>JAQSXW010000066.1 GCA_029256465.1 Evtepia sp. | reverse complement strand
CAACCAACACACCGCTAGCGGCCTTCTGTAACTTCTCGGTCAATTCGGAAACGATGGCCTGCTTGGATTCCAGAACTTTTGCATTTGGCATTTGGAATTCACCTCCTGAAATAAAGTGAACCAAAGAAAAATGTCCTCGCATCAAAGATACGAGGACATGAGCAATCATTAAGAATGAAGGATTCTTGAGACTGCATCCTCGGCAGGAATTACACGAAAGCAACCTGCTGTCTTTGGAACGCGTGTGTATTATATCAGTTCAGACAAGTTATGTCAAGGACAAAGTCTGAACAAGATATCAATTAAACCATCTTTGCGCTGTTTACCTTGACGCCAGGCCCCATGGTAGACACGACAACGCAACTCTTGATATACTGACCCTTAGCAGCAGAGGGCTTGGCCTTAATAATTGCTCCCATAAGAGCATTGAAGTTTTCAATCAGCTTTTCGCTACCGAAGGAAACCTTGCCAATGGGGCAGTGGATGATATTGGTCTTATCTAAGCGATACTCAACCTTACCAGCCTTTACTTCAGTAACTGCCTTTGCTACGTCGGGGGAAACGGTTCCTGCCTTGGGGGAGGGCATCAGACCCTTAGGACCCAGTACCTTACCAAGGCGACCAACAACACCCATCATGTCAGGGGTTGCAATGACAACATCAAAGTCGAACCAGTTTTCCTTTTGGATTTTTTCAATCATATCCATCTCGCCAACATAATCTGCACCGGCTGCTCTGGCTGCATCAGCCTTATCGCCTTTCGCAAATACTAAAACACGAGCAACTTTACCAGTGCCGTTGGGGAGAACGACAGCTCCACGCACCTGCTGGTCTGCATGACGGGAGTCAACGCCCAGCTTTACATGCAGTTCGACAGTTTCATCAAATTTAGCAGGAGCAGTTTTTACCACAAGATCCAATGCTTCATTAGGATCATAGAGAGATGCGGTGTTGATCTGCTTTGCACTTTCCTGATACTTTTTTCCTCTAAACATATTGCAATCTCCTCCTCGCCTTACTCGCCAACAAGAACGCCCATGGAACGGGCGGTGCCGGCGATCATGCTCATGGCAGCCTCCAAATTGGCGGCGTTCAAATCGGGCATTTTCAGCTCGGCGATCTTGCGAACATCTTCCTTGCTGATGGTAGCAACCTTGGTCTTGTTGGGCACACCGGAGCCAGACTCAATATTGCAGGCCTTTTTAATCAAAACGGCGGCAGGCGGTGTTTTGGTAATGAAGGAGAAAGAACGATCCGCATAAACGGTGATCACGACTGGGATGATAAGACCTACATCATTCTTTGTACGTTCGTTAAACTCTTTGGTGAAGGCAGCAATATTGACGCCGTGCTGACCAAGAGCAGGGCCAACAGGGGGAGCAGGAGTCGCCTTGCCGGCAGGAATTTGAAGTTTTACATAACCAGTAACTTTTTGTGCCACTGAGAGCACCTCCATTTTCTAATGTGGTTGGACGGAGTGCAGTGCACTCCTCCCACGATGGACGGACTTCGTCCAAGGGTCAGGAGATGGATTCGATTTGATCCAAATCCAGTTCAACCGGAGTTTCCCGGCCAAACATTGAGACGATGACGCGAACTTTGTTGCGTTCCAGGTCGATCTCTTCCACGGTACCAAGAAAAGATTCCAAAGCGCCATCGGTGATTTTAACATTGTCGCCGACCTGATACCCCACCATTATCTCACGTTTTTCTACGCCAAGGCTTGTGATTTCTTCCTCTGTGAGGGGGATGGGTTTGTTTCCAGAACCAACAAAACCAGTTACGCCTCGCACATTGCGAACCAAGTGCCAAGTTTCATCGGTGAGAACCATTTTGACTAGGACATAACCTGGGAAGACTTTTCGCTCCACAGTTTTCGTACCAGAATCGGTAATCTCGGTGACGGTTTCTAACGGGATATTGACCGTCTGAATTAAATCGCCCATGTTACGATTTTCGACTGCTTTTTCAATGGTGGCCTTCACGGTATTTTCATAACCGGAATAGGTATGGGCCACATACCATTTTGCGCTTTCAGACATATAGGGTCACCCTTAGCGGCCAAAGAGATTAAGCAAAGCGCCAATGAACTGACCGGCAATTCCATCGAAAATCCAAACGAAAATACCTACGATGATGACACAAACAATGACAGTCCCTGTGTTATTCAAGGTTTGTTTCTTGCTTGGCCATGCAACCTTTTTCAGTTCACTCTTCATTTCACGAAGATAGCGCGAGAGTCCCCCACCAGACTTGGTCTTTTTCTCGGAAGGTTTACTCTTTTTTGCAGAATCAGTCTTTGCAGGTTGTTTGTTTGGTTCAGTTGCCGTGCTCTCTAGCTCTTGTTTTTCTTTTTCAGACAATTCAGTCACACCCTTCTTTCTTGTTACTTCGTCTCATTATGAACGGTGTGTTTTCTGCAGAAGGGACAGAACTTATTCAGTTCCAAACGGTCGGGCGTGTTTTTCTTGTTCTTGTTTGTATTGTAATTGCGTTGCTTACACTCAGAGCATCTGAGAGTAATTTTGATTCGTGCGCCGGCTTTTGCCATTTCTCGGCACCTCCTTATACAATGTTCGGCCCTATGGTAGAGAAAAAACGCTGAAATCGGGTTTTGATCCTGTCCACAGGCGATCCCGAATCCAGCGTCCCTTAAATTCATTCACTGCAAAATTTACAGTAGTTATGACAAAGTAACGGTAGGAATCGGCATCATTGCCTCCCTATGTCCTGTTTCGGTCAAGGGTTTGTGTGGCACTGTACCGTAAAATGCACACAAAAAAAGCCCTTTTCATAGGTAATAATCATACTACCACAATGAAAAAGGCATGTCAAGTTGATTTGTATCATTTTATATGTGATGGATAGGTAATTGACAAAACAGAGGATTTGCCGCTATAGTGAAAGCAAAGGAGAGAATGATCATGCGTATTATGGCTATTGATTATGGAGATGCACGAACAGGGATAGCAATCTCTGATGCAACTGGTTTGCTGGCAGGGGAGACACGGGTCATTCACAGCAGAAAGCGAGAAGAGGTGCTAAGTGAATTGTCCGAGCTAGCCATAGAGCACCAAGTTTCAGAATTTGTGCTGGGTTATCCCAAAAATATGAATGGAACCATCGGCCCCAGGGCAGAAAAAAGTGAAGCCTTGGCAGAACTATTAAGGGAGGCAACAGGACTTCCTGTGCTCTTGTGGGATGAGAGAAGAACCACGGTAGATGCACATCGAATTCTCAGTGAGACAGGGAACCGAGGGAAAAAAAGGAAAGAAAAGGTGGATGCTGTAGCCGCAACGCTCATTCTTGAGGGATATCTGCTACGAAAACAGCAGGGGAAATAACCCGGGGAATTCTTTAAATTGTCCACTCACTATGGATCACGCCGACCAGCATATAGCCGCCTTCGGTGTATTCAAATACCAATTTGAGGCCACACCAGTCAAATCCCTTGTCTTCGGGATTAATTCCGGGAAAGTAGAACTCAATAAAATAGCAATCAGGATAAGCTTCTGTTATGTTTTCTAAAGAGTTTCCGGAGGAAATCACGGTGTTAATCCCAAGGATGGGGGCAGATGTGTATTCAGCGTTGTAGACATATTTTTTGAAATAGTCTGACATGGTTAGTTGTATGGGTTGTCCGCTGCCATTCTGTAGACCCCAGGTATATACGTTGTTGCTTCCCGCTGCGTTAGACAGATCCGCAGGTTTAAACGTTTTGTCAGTAGAACGATCTACCGTAGAATACGGCGTAAAGGAAACCCCTTTGATTGGGTGAACCAGTTCCGATAGATCTTTATAATTATGGTCTTTAAAGCAATTGAGGGCAGTATAAGCCTGTTTGAGCAGGGCTTCTCGGTCTAAGTCCTGATCTTCAGTTTTTTCGCCATCATCTGTTTTTTGATTCAAAATTGAGTTTTGGTTAATGCTTTGATCGATGATGTTCTGCGAAGTGGAAGGTGTGTTTTGTACAGGAGATGGCGAAAAAAAAGTATCTCCAATCACATGCAGATTGATCATCAAGCCGATGGAAAGACCCAGAAGACAGGTTAATGCGCAGAGGACAAGCGTTCGCATCGGTAGTCGCCTCCTTTATCATGGATTGCTTTTTCTTTTCTTTTAGTGTATTTATACAGCAAAACGAGAAAAATAGCAAGAAAAACGTAATAGTTCCACAAAAAGGTGTGAGCACCCTGGCAAGACAAAATGAGGGTGAGCGGAAAGGTGTGAAAAAATATGAAGGAACGAGAGCGGCAGTATCATATCGGTTGTGTTTCTGGAGACGTAGGGAGATATTGTCTTCTCCCCGGAGATCCCGGTCGTTGTGAGGCAATTGCAGCTTATTTTGAAAATCCGGTTCACGTGACTCAAAACCGAGAATACAATACCTACACTGGTACGTTGCTGGGAGAAAAGGTGAGTGTGGTATCCACAGGTATCGGTGGCCCTTCTGCGGCGATTGCCTTGGAAGAACTGAAAGCCATTGGAGCAGATACCTTTATCCGAGTCGGAACCTGTGGTGGAATCCGTTTGGATGTATGTAGCGGAGATATGGTGATTGCAACTGGAGCGATCCGACAAGAAGGAACCAGCCGTGAGTATGCTCCCTTTGAGTTTCCTGCGGTTCCGGACTATCAGGTGCTTTCTGCATTGGTTGATGCAGCGAAAGACGCAGGTAAGCCATGGCATGCTGGTGTGGTTCAATGCAAGGATTCATTCTATGGACAACATTCCCCCGGTCGGATGCCTGTTTCCTATGAACTGGAACAAAAGTGGGAAGCATGGAAACGCCTTGGTGTATTGGCCAGTGAGATGGAGTCTGCCGCACTATTTACGGTTTCGGCAGCTTTAGGGGTTCGTTGCGGTTCGGTGTTTCATGTCGTCTGGAATCAGGAGAGGGAGAAGGCTGGCTTGGATCAAGAAGAAAGCCATGATGTTGATTCTGCCATTGTTTTGGGAATTGAGGCATTGAAACTTCTCATCCTGCGGGATCAGGAAAGTAAAGCAAAGTATTAGGTTGCATTGCTTGCCTAATAGAAACATCCTTGAATGCTCTGTGCGTAGTGCAGAACGTTCAAGGATGTTTCTTTATCAAAAGATTGATTTTTGAAAATGAGATGCATAAACATAGGAAGGGGGTGAGCGAGATGGAGGAAGCCTTCCGTCTAGAAAATGGAACCTTGAGCTGCTTGGAAAATGGAAACCGAGTTGATTTTGTAATCAGAGTTAAAAATGATGGGAGAGGCTTATATAAGGCATGGATTCGGGGTGGAACCGGGAAACTAGAATTGGGTACATTGGTGCCGGAACAAAATGAGTTGCGGCTGCGGCGGAGCGTTCCTATGGAGAAGCTAAAACAGGCAGGATGCTGGCCGATCATAGAAGGCGGTGTCACCTTAATTCATAGTTTCAGCATAGGTGCCATACCACAGGGGTGGAGGGAGGAAATAAACCCGCAGCGCTTGTTTCCACAAGATCCTATTT
>JAQSXW010000065.1 GCA_029256465.1 Evtepia sp. | reverse complement strand
GAAAAACATCATGTTCCAACAAATTCTCCATTGTGTCGTCCAGAATCCGCAAATGCCAAACCGATGCATCTGGAGGATTTTCTAAATAGCCCCGGGCCAAAGGGGTACTACAGCTGTCCGAGAGAATATAACGATAAGACATTAAACATCCTCCTCTCCCGTTTCGTCCGACTTTGATAATACTGCTAAATCGCCTAACATCTCTTGCCGAGATTTTTTTTCAGGATCGTTAGGATCAAATTCCAAGAAGTATAAATAAATGTCTACAATTGCTTGATACAGAGACTCAGGAATCTCTTGACCTAACTTCATTTGGGACAACATCGTGGCCAATGAATTGTCTTCATAAATAGGTACGCCACTGTCGGCCGCTACTTCTACGATTTTTTCTGCAAGGTATCCCATACCGGAGGCCACAATGACAGGAGCTGTATCTGTCCCACCATATTGAAGGGCTACAGCGCGACGTGCAGGGCCTCCCTGAAAACTAGACTTTGACATTGACGCTGTCCTTCCCTTCAAAAATTTTAGGGAACACCTCCGAGATCTCGAAGGGGCGCTCCATCTTCTTCACACGAACCGCTCTGGCCTGCAACCCGTTTTCTTTCAAAATACGGGTCAGATGATTCTCCACAACCCCAGTGAAAGGGGCCATTTTTTCTGGGCATTGGATTTGCAGATCCACAGTCTCCCCCCGACAAGTTAGGACCATATCAAAGAATCCCAAGGACTGTATATCTAACTTGAATAGGAATCGCATGGTTTTCTCTTTTTCTGACCCCCCGGTGTTCGACTCCGCATCCGGATCCACCCACAGTTCGGAAAACATCAATTTGCCATCCCACTCCATTGGGATCACAAAGTGATTCACCGTCATATAAACACTCTCGTTTACCAGTAAGGAGGAAATCACTTCCTGAAATACTTGTTGTGTTTCCATCCCTCCCCCTCCACGGAGCATATGTTCGGAAATTGCTGCTAATTGATTCGCAAATGGATTCACCTGTGCAGCCCGCGCAAAACCGGTATTTTGGAGCAAATTGAGTAGAGCCCGCTTATCTAGATTCCCCAATTTATCCCGCAAAAGCGTGTAATTTTTCAATTGGTTAAAGGCTTGGATCAGATTTGCTTCGGTTCCATTTTCATATCGGGAAATATCCAGAGAAAGCAAAGTCATAAACCCTCTGGCGCGGCCCAAATCATGGGTGCGTCCTACATATTCCGACATGTAAGGAAGAATTTCTCCTTGAAGCAGCTTCAAGTTGCCAGTTCGATCCCCAGCTGTTATGCCGTTTTGTAATTGCGCGATGAGATTCATCAAATCATTGCCCCAACTAGCAGGAATGGCTCTTGCCATTAAGTTCAGATTGCGCAATAAATTCCCCTCAATATGCGTACTGGATGAGTAGTCACTGTACCGCTTGAGAAATTGCAAAATATCGGCACGCATCCCCTCCGAGTTTGCATTCTGATAAGCATTCCGCAAAACAGAAAAAAGTGGACCATTAAATCGGGTTCCGGTATCAATCTGACTAGTTAAAAAACGTAAAAACTCAGACCGATCCATCGGAAGCATTTGCATAAACCGCGATAGTTCTTCCGCTATACCTGCACCCATACCAGAGGAAACAACCGTCCCCGTCCGGCCAGACAAAAACCGAGAAAACTCGGCAACCAAATCCGGTGCTTCCCTGAGCCTCTGCAGGAAGGTCTGAAAGTTCGAATCAAACCGCGGAACCGATGACTCAGTTCCCGCATCTTGCTGCTCCGTACGGCCATCTGAACGATTCACGCGGGAAGGGTCCGGAACATTCTGAATTTGTGTACTACCGGGCGGAATCGGAAGATTGCGATTATTCGCAGTACTGTCAAATCCCGGCACCGGATTGGTTATGCCTAATAAGTCGGGCAAGCAACATCACCCCGTTTCAAAAACTTTGCGAAAACACTTAACTTTTATCTAAAAAAGTCGATAACTATACAAGACAGCTGGAGAGCATTGCCTTGTCTGCTGAGCAAGTGAACACCTTCTCTCAGGGCAATGTAGATGAGATTTTTCGCATCATGCATACCATTAAAGGTTCCTCAGCCATGATGCAGTTCAATCCTTTAATGACTGTTGCCCACCGCATAGAGGATTTGTTCTTCATTATTCGGGAAAGCGGTATGGATATTTTGTCTGAACAAAGCCGTAGCGATCTGTTTGACTTGGTATTACAAGCAACGGATTACTTTCGTAATGAAGTGGAAAAGCTGAATAGCAATGAACCCCTTTCAGAGGATATCGACAGCTTTTTAACAAAAATTAATAGTTGCATCGTTAAAATTAAGGGTGAAATCGAAGGAGTGCCGGTAGCTTCAATCAAATTGGAACCCACATATGCAGACACCTCCCCAGAGGAAAGTATTGACCAACCTGAGAGCATTCTGGTTGCAGACAATCATGAATTCCCCTATTCACTTTTGATCTTTTTTGATGAAGGTTGTGGAATGGAAAGTCTGCGCGCTTTTATGCTGGTCAACTCAATCCGTGATTTCTGTATGGATTCCGAGTTTACTTTCACTCCTAATGATGTGGAGACCAATCCGGAATCTTCCGAAACGATTATTGAGAATGGCTTCGTCTTACAGTTCCGCAATGCTAATAACCGCGAGTGTGCCATTCAGGCGATTACCAATTCCAGTTCGATACGTACTTACCAAACCGCCGATTATTCTGCCCCTACCCCATTGGAAAATACGGCACCTGCCAATACTGAAGAAGTCCCATCAACTGAGAAAACAAGTGCGAATCCAGCGACTCCCTCAGACAATACTACTTCAGTCCCTTCTAAACCTTCGACTGCTTCTACCAATTCCGCTGCTTCCAACTTGTCCTTAAATTCTAGCAAGGAAAGCTTCATCAGCGTCAACCTCAGCAAGCTAGATCAGCTAATGGCAGTTGTCGGAGAAATCGTTATCACAGAATCTATGGTGACTGGATCTCCCGATCTCAACGGTTTAAAGTTGGACAATTTCACAAAATCTGCTCGTCAACTGCGTAAATTGACCGATGAACTTCAGGATGTATCCATGTCTCTGCGCATGGTTCCCGTATCCGGCACCTTTCAAAAGATGAATCGCATTGTACGAGACATGGGAAAAAAGCTGGGTAAGCGTGTCAAACTAACGCTGACGGGCGAAGAAACCGAAGTTGATAAATCCATTGTTGACGGTATCAGTGATTCCATTATGCATATTGTTCGGAACTCTATGGACCATGGTATTGAAACCGATGAAGAAGATCGAATCGCTGCAGGTAAGGACCCTGTTGGAGAAATTATTCTCTCCGCCCGGCATACCGGCAGTGAAGTCATCATTGAGATTAAAGATGATGGTCAAGGAATTAATTATGATAGGGTGCTGCAAAAGGCCCTGAGCCAGAGACTGGCTAGTCCAGATTTGGAATACAGTACTAAGGAGATTATTAATTTCCTGCTCATGCCTGGTTTTTCCACAAATACTGATGTCACAGAATTCTCTGGCCGCGGGGTTGGTATGGACGTGGTAAAAAAGAGCGTGGAGGGCGTTGGTGGCACCCTCTTCATCACTAGTGATCCAGGTGTAGGCATGACCACTACACTGAAAATCCCCCTGACCATGGCAATTATGGATGGCATGAAAGTATCTGTCGGCAATTCCATCTTTACCATTCCCATTCACAACATTCGTCAATCATTTAAAGTCAATCCCGACGATATCATTCATGATGGTACGCGAAGTGAAATGATTAAGTGTATCGATAATTTTTATCCCATCGTCCGAATCAAGGATCTCTATGGACTGGATTTAGGTTTCGATGAAATTCAGGATGGTATCCTGATTTGGGTGGAATCCGGTGAAATCTCTTATTGCTTGTTTGTGGATGAACTGATTGGAGAACAGCAAGTCGTGGTTAAGCCGCTCCCCTCCTATGTCAATACGTTTAACATTAAAAATCACGGTATTACCGGCTGTACCATCTTAGGTGACGGAAACATCAGTATTATTCTGGATGTCGCCAATCTCTATTTGTCCATTCAGTAAGCCGCATATTTGAGTTGGAAAGAAGGGAAACACCATGTTAGATGAAACTATGATTTTCGCTATCCAGGAAGACCCGAGAGAAGCTGAAGAACAGTCTCCTGACGGTGAGATGATGCAATTTTTAATCTTCAAATCCGATGACCTGTTGTTTGGAGCCAATGTTGAATATGTGGTGGAGATTATAACAAACCATGTGATCACCACCTTACCCATGGTTCCCAACTATGTCAGGGGAATCCTCAATCTCCGCGGACAGATTATTCCTGTCATTGATATTCGTCTGCGTTTGGGTAAACCTTGCCAAGAGGATAGCATTGCCATTGTACTGAATGTGAATGGCACCCAAATTGGCATCCTGGTAGATTCTGTCGCCCAAATGATCAGTATCCCCAAAGATCACATTTTACCAGCCCCTGCTAACAACACGCAAAAACTCATCTCCGGCTTGTATTCCCTTCAGGACGGCAGCACCATGATGGTGTTGGATTGTGTTCTTTTGGTGGAGTCCTAGCCAATATTGTAGGAGGACACCCCATGGAAATGACAATTTCTGACGCTGATTTCTTGCGTCTGACCCAATTTATTCAGCAGAATTACGGTATTGATTTGACCAAGAAGCGCCAATTGATTGTCAGTCGGCTCTCCTATACCATTCAGACAATGGGCTATCAGGATTTTGGTTCCTTTATTAATCACCTGCTCACGAAGCGAAATCCCAGTGACATTGAGTTGGTCATTAATAAGCTGACCACCAATTACACATTCTTTATGCGTGAACAGGATCATTTCACCTTTTTTCAAAAGACGATTCTCCCGGAAATGATTCGCCTACACGAAAAAGATCGGGTGTTATCCATCTGGAGCGCAGGATGTTCTTCCGGTGAGGAACCATATACCATTGCCATGTACCTCAAGGATTATTTAGGACTCCGTGCCAGCCAGTGGGATACCCGCATCCTTGCTACGGACATCTCCCAAAAGGCACTGAGTGCCGCCAAGGAAGGCATCTATGATCTTCCGGATACCATACCACCTGAGTGGAAGCGGAGGTACTTTCAACTTGATGCAAAATCAGGTCGTTTTCAAGTTGTACCGGAAATCCGAAATTCTGTTACGTTTCGGACCTTTAATCTCATGGAGCCCATCCGTTTCCCCACAAAATTTGATGTGATTTTTTGCCGCAATGTAATGATTTATTTTGACCAGCCAACAAAAGACGCATTGGTGCAACGTTTTTATCAGGCAACTAAGCCAGAAGGTTATTTGCTGATTGGTCACTCAGAAACAATCAATCGGAATAGTGGATATCAGCCAATTGCTGCTGCTACGTTTCGAAAACCCTAAAACGGATACTTGAGCCTTCGTGACACGCATGATCTGCATTTTAGACATCTGTCAAAACTGCTCCATTTCCTTTTGTACCTTCCACAATGTGTACTAAGATGAGGAGGTTTTAATAAATGCCTATTCTAAAAAAAATACGTGTCATGGTAGTGGATGATTCTGTTGTGGCGCGAACAATTATCATAAGCGGTCTTTCCAACCAACCAAATATTGAGATAGTCGGTTACGCAATCAACGCTGTTGATGCCCAAAATAAAATACCCCAACTAAAGCCTGATGTCATCACGATGGATGTGGAAATGCCAGGCAAGAGCGGCATTGATCTACTCAAAGAGCTCTTGCCTACCTATTGCATCCCCGTCATTCTCGTCTCTTCCCTCAACCTCAAGGTATTCGATGCTCTAGCAGCCGGTGCGGTAGATTTTGTCCGTAAGCCTTTCGACACACAAAGCAACGAAAGCTTTATTATTTCATTGGCACAAAAAATAGTCGTTGCCTCTTGTACCAAACCTCGTTTGCCTTGCACTACATTACCAGCTTCTCCTCAGGTGCCTGCCTTCGTACCTGCACCAGCATTGGGAAATAGCCCCATCTTCAATCAGATCATCATCGGCTTGGGTGCTTCTACTGGTGGCACGGAAGCCACATTAGAAGTGATGAAACGGCTCCCTGAAGATATCCCTGGAATGGTCATTGTGCAACATATGCCGCCTGGCTTTACAAAAATGTATGCCGAGCGGCTTAATCGTCTCTGCCGTATGGAGGTAAGGGAAGCCGTACATGGTGATGAAATCCGCCGGGGTCTTGCTTTGGTCGCTCCTGCAGATTTACAGGCTCGGGTTCTTTCCGCTAGTAAAGGTTATATTCTCTCCTGTAAACCTGGCGAAAAAGTCAGTGGTCATCGGCCATCCGTGGACGCTCTCTTTTTATCTATGGCCGAAACAGTCCAATGCAATATGGTAGGTATCATCATGACAGGAATGGGACGTGATGGTGCCAATGGCCTTTTGGCGATGCGAAAACGTGGTGCATACACCATTGGTCAGGACAAAGAATCCTCTGTTGTCTATGGCATGCCTATGGTCGCCTATGAAATTGGTGCGGTTCAAGTGCAGGCACCCTGTGAAAACATTGCCGGAACATTGCTTCGCCATTTGAAATCTTCATAATTTTACTTAAATTAAGCCATTTGGGGAAGAATTTTCCCAAATGGCTTAATTTTTTGCACTTCTTACCGATATTAAAGTAGAAAGTGAATGAAATAATTAAGCCCAACGACCACTAGTCTAGGGCATAGGAGGGAATCACGTGATCATACAAGCGAAGGGTTCCGGCGGTGTTTCTCCGATTTTTCCGTCTGTGAGTTATACGCCGAGTTCCAACTCAAGCACAGCTCGGCCTCAGATTGCAGAAGGACAGTTCGATAAAGTGAATATTTCTCGCGACTCCTCTGGTACGGATCAGTTTCAGCGGGAGTTGGTGTCTCGTCTTGTCCGTGAAGTGCGCACAGCTCATACGTCGAGTGATATTCAAGAGATTAAAAGCGAAGTGCAAGCCGGAATTTACAAACCCAACGCGAACGAAATTGCTGCCAAGCTATTGTTAGAGGAGAACACTTGTGGAAACGGTTGACTATCAAGGTTATTTTGCCTTTCTTCGGGAGCTAACGAAGACGCTTTCGCATTTGACTGAGGTGGAACAAAGGAAAACCTTAGCTGTCCGTCAGGATGACCTAGATGCGTTAAACGAATGCATGAAACAGGAGCAGGCATTCAGTTTGTCCCTGCGTGGATATGACCAAAAACGTCAGGCTGCTCTGATTGGTTTAAACCTATAAGGTACTCCTTTAAGCGGCTTGGCAGAACATATTCCGGAAGCATATCGTATGGAAGCGAAAGAGATTTCCGAAGAACTCAGATGCCAGTATGAACTCTTTAAAGGTGCTTCCGAGGTTGCCCGAACCACACTAGAGTGCAATCTCCATCAAATTGAAAAAACGTTAGCTGAACTGGGAAAGGACAAAGATATTGGCCTTGGATATCAGGATTCTCATCCTGAATTGCCCCAACCGATG
>JAQSXW010000064.1 GCA_029256465.1 Evtepia sp. | reverse complement strand
GCTCATGGCTATGTATTAGGAGCAGGGATGGAGATTTTGCTCGCTTGTGATTTTGCTTTAATTTCAAGCGATGCCAAGCTTGCGATTCCATCCATTAACCTGGGCTCTATGAGTGGTTTCTGTGGAACACAGCTTCTCCCCAGAGTGGTTGGTGCCATGCGAGCAAAAGAAATCCTCATGAGTGGCCGTCATATAGAGGCGGAGGAAGCAGTTACGCTGGGCCTCGCACTCAAGGCTGTGGAACGCGCCAACCTCATGGACGAAGCCTACGCATTTGCAAATCAGCTAACTTCTAAAGCACCTTTTGCTCTTCGCTGCATAAAAATTGCGGTAAACAAAGCAATGGAAACAGATTTGGAAACTGGATTTCTAATTGAATCACAACTGTTTTCGAGAGTGCAGGCTTCCGAGGATAAAAAGAATGGCATGGAAGCCTTTCTAAATAAGTGCACACCTAAACCATTTGTGAATCGTTGACCCGTAGAGGTGATGGAAATGGAATTTATTTATGAGCAAGAACGGATTTATATGCTTGATTCGGATGATAAGCTAATTGCAGAAGTAACATTTCCTACTTTAAATGGAGTTGCGAATATTGAGCATACCTTTGTGGACAGTTCTCTTCGTGGTCAAGGTGTTGCCTCGAAATTAATGGAAGCTACAGCAAACCAAATCCGTTCATCAGAACTGAAAGCCAAGCTCACTTGTTCTTATGCAATTCAGTGGTTTCCTAACCATCCAGAATATTCTAATTTATTAGATTAAGTCTTTGCCTGCCCTCTCCTACTAGGGCAGGCACTCATTTTCTATAAAGTTGACTAAAATTTTTTGTTGATTATTTTCATGAACTGTTGTATCATAAAATCCATCAGCCTTCCGGATACCAGTCGTCGGTACAGGGCAAGGCCGCACTAGTCGGGGAGTTAGCGGTGCCCTATGCCTGCAATCCGCTACAGCAGGGATGAATCCCGGCCCCCGGATACA
Source organism: Evtepia sp. (assembly GCA_029256465.1). Classification (GTDB taxonomy): domain Bacteria; phylum Bacillota; class Clostridia; order Oscillospirales; family Oscillospiraceae; genus Evtepia. The sequence goes on along the minus strand of JAQSXW010000064.1, from coordinate 4,532 downwards.
TTTTGTTTTGTCAGTTGCCGATAAGTGGTGATGATAAATCGGTCCCACGCAACATAGCCCTGTGAACCGTGTCAGGTAGGGAACTAAGCAGCACTAAGCAGATCGTTGTGTGTGCCGTGGGAGCGCCGGTTTTGAGCTGGCTGTCGGAGAGGCGGAGATAAAGTGTCATTCAAAGGTCGGTGTGCGGTCTTGCCATGTGTCGACCCCGGAATGGCTGCTTTTTTAGGAGGAATCACAGTGTATCAAGCACTTTACAGAAAGTGGCGTCCACGCTGTTTTGACGATGTGGTGGGACAAGTGCATATCACGGAAACGTTAAAGCGTCAAATCGAAACAGATCGGCTTTCTCATGCTTATCTTTTTACCGGAACCAGAGGGACCGGAAAAACCAGCTGTGCCAAAATACTGGCTAGGGCAGTAAACTGTGAACGGCCTGTAGGCGGAAACCCCTGTAATCAGTGTGACTCCTGCTTAGGTATTGAGTCTGGTGCGATTTTAGATGTGTTGGAACTGGATGCCGCCTCTAATAACGGCGTTGATCAAGTTCGTGCATTGAGAGATGAGGCAGTATACACCCCTGCTGCTGTCAAAAAAAGAGTTTACATCATTGATGAAGTACATATGCTTTCTACCCCTGCTTTTAACGCACTGCTAAAGATCCTAGAAGAGCCCCCCTCTCACCTGATGTTTATTCTGGCAACAACAGAATTGCATAAGGTCCCTGCTACCATCAAATCCAGGTGTCAGCAATTTTCGTTTAAGCGCATTCAACCTACTGAGATTGTAAAGCAGCTGCAGTTCATTGCCCAAAAGGAAGGGATCATACTCTCAGACGAAGGTGCAATCCTATTGGCACGTTTGGCAGAAGGTGGACTCAGAGATGCCCTTTCCCTTCTGGACCAGTGTATCGGCAGTAGTCTAGAATTGAAGGAATCAGATATCCTGCAAGTTTTGGGTCTTTCCGGTCATTTAGAAATTGTAAATTTAATGAATTTTATTGTACAAGGAGATTCTGCTGGCGCATTGCAGCGGATTGGCGCTTTATATCAAGACGGCAAGGACATGGGGGCTTTATTAGGGGAACTTACCACACTGGTACGAGACTTATTGGTCCGAAAAGCTGCGCCAAGTGGTGGAGATTCTCTTCTCACTGGTGGCTACGAGGACGCTGTTCTGCGTACCTTCTCAGAACTCCTATCCTCCGCAGAATTGGTTCAAATGCTAAGCGTTTTGCAATCAGCCACGGCGGAGCTTTACCATAGTAGCAACCGACGCACGGATGTGGAACTCTGTATCATTCGGCTCTGTGAAAAGCATTTATCTGCAGCTCCGGAAAACTTAGTCGCTAGAATAAGTCGATTAGAGAAACAATTATCCGAAAACACAATACCCTGCAAACCACAAAAGCAAGTAGCCCTACCGGTGCAGAAATCCTCAGAAGAAATTCCCCCTTGGGATGATGTGTCGTCGATCAAACCTAAGCCGACGTTTCCGGCTAAACCGGAGATACCTCCAGAACCTTTGATTCCTGCAAAGGAAATAGTCGCTTCTAATCAGGCGATTCCGACAGAAGATTGGAAGTGCTTTGTCTCTGCGCTGAGAGGAAAACTACCTCCGTCTGCCTATACCTTTTTAGGGAAAACAGAGTTTGTTTCTGGCATTTTTGACGAACAAGCTCTTAGGCTCTATGTCGATTCGGATATGACTAAAACCATTCTAGGTAGACCGGATGTGCTGCATGTGTTAGAGCAGGAAGCGAAAACCTACACTGGTCGACCGTTACATGTTAACTTGCAAGTTGGAAAACCTGAAATGAAAGCAATTCGCTCTGAACCGGAAGATAAGTTAAATGACTTGTTAAAACTGGGGAAGCAATTTGGAAATATTACGATTAAGTAAAGGAGAATGTTCTATGGCAAAAGGATTTGGACGTCCGCCTATGGGAAAAAAAGGTGGCATGGGTGGCATGGGCGGCTTAAACATGGATATGATCAAACAGGCACAGAAAATGCAACAAGATATGGAACATCTCCAAGCCGAGCTAATGGAAAAAGAATACTCAGCAACGGCTGGAGGTGGTGTTGTTACTGCAAGCGTCAATGGAAAACATATCCTAACAAAATTGGAGATTGATCCGGAGGCAGTTGACCCGGATGACGTGGAAATGCTTCAGGATATGGTACTCGCTGCAGTAAACGAGGCGAACCGTATTGCTGCGGATGATATGAGTGATAATATGAACAAGATTACTGGTGGCTTGAATCTTCCCTTTTAATTGCGACAGGAAATCATAGAAAAATGATAATACTTCAAAAAAACACTTGCATATTTAATTCTAATATGCTAGAATATAAAAGTCGCCAAGAGCAGTTGAGCGATATGCGGCAGTAGCTCAGTTGGATAGAGTAACTGGCTACGAACCAGTAGGTCGGGGGTTCGAGTCCCTTCTGCCGTACGAAAAAGGCAACATGTTTGGGGTGAAGCTACATGTTGGTTTTTGTATGTTGGATGCCAGCAACAAGAATTAAGAGTTAGCAGCAGTAACGAATGCAAACGAAATGGAGAGGGCTTTGGACATCATTCCAAAGCCCTCTCCATTGTAATTTTAAGTAAACAATTCTATTTCCCGAATCCTAGATGAAATTTTCAATTGGTTCGTGCGATGCCGTCGCCGGAATTGGGAAAGTAACCTTCCCACAACCATTTCACTTTCATCCAAATCAGCATCAGGCAACATGATTGCATATTGTGCGCTACTGTATCTAGTGACTACGTCGCCGCTGCGCAACGTCTGTGCAATCACTTCAAATAGCTGTTCCATCGTTTTATTCAGTATCTTCAAAGACGGGACACTCCCATCAGCGTTCAATACCGTTATGAGAACGATGTGGATACATGACCCACTCCTGATACTACGTCTAGCTTCCAGACGATATATTTCACGAAAATTTCCATATTCACAAAAAAACGCTCCAGTTCTTTGTGACGTTTCCCGTAAGTCCTGTTGAATGACTGCTAAATCCGTTTCAAACACCTGCTCCGTTGCCATGATCTGGTCATACAGTTCTCGAAGCTCTTGCCAGTGCTGTACGCCAAAATTGCGGTATAGCAAATCAGTTGCATATTCATAGTGTGCAAGTGCAGCAGTATTCTTCCCAAGATTTAGGAAACTACGAATGATACTCGTATGCAGTTTTTCGTCCAGAGGATAAATCACAGTGGCCTTTTGCATCATATCGATAATTTCTTCATAAAAACCGTTTTTTTCTAGAATCTCAGCATAGTCAGTTACAGCCTGGAGGTATAGATTATGATATATATCCGAAACCTTCCCTACCCACATGCTATTCGATAGTTTTGGCAAAAAATCGCCTTTGTATAACTCTATGGCTTCTTTTAGCAAAGCCTCCTGCTTCGCCACGGAAGTGTCCGGGCGATTGGTTCGCTGACACAGAAATGCAAACTCATCAATATCCACTTCGGTTTGAATTGCAGGATTCCATTGGTATCCACCTCTTTGAGACACAATTGGCTGAAAAGCAGAACCAAATAGAGGTCTCAGCATGGAACGAATGCGATAAAGTTGTGTTTTAAGCGCATTGATCGGAGCTGTCCCGTCCTCTTCCGGCCAAAACTGCTCAAGAAATTCAGCTTGTGGCACCATACGATCACGATGAACAACTAGAAAAGACAGTATATTCCATAGCTTGTGTGTCCGGTTCATCTCGTCGGAAATAGTGTTTCCTTTGACGGTCATCGAAAAACCACCTAACATGGTGACCTGGGCAGACATCGGGACCGCATCATTAACTGCCTTCATTCGCTCCTCCCTATCAAATCTTAGTTTGGTTACATTATAGCTTATATTTGTACAGTTTTCTATTAAAATTTTATTAAAAATAAAAAAATGGAATCCGCCCCAAAGTTAAAAACTTCGGGGCGGGTGTGAATTCCTTATTTGACTGCACGGAAATGCATTGATGGAGGTAGTTTTATGTTCAGCAGCAAACATTCCCACCGCAACCGTGATTCTCGCAGCCACAGCCACCATTATTGCCGCAGCAGCAGAACACGATGATCAAAATCAAGATGATCCACAGGCAGCTTCCTCCACCAAAACCACCAAAATTATTGTTACACATATAAAAGACCCTCCTATCCAAGATAACGATCGTCTCTTGCGATCTTAGTCTATCTTATGCAGATGAATCTAGTTTGTGCTTTCTCTGATCATAATGAAAAACGATTATTCAAACACTGTTCCCTCGAATGGTTAAGACAGGTTTACAGCAAAGATCATCAATATCGGAAAGTGTTGTTGCTGGGATTTTCAAACCGCCACCACACTTGGCGCAGATCACCTCTACGGAACTGTAATTTACCTTCAAACTCCACTCTTTACTTCCACAGGTGCAGGAGATTCCGTCACGCTGTCCAATATCACGTAGTTCAGCCAAAATTTCTTCCATAACAACATCATTAAGGAACATGCAGTCTGCGGCAGCTTCTGCCTCTAACACATCTACTGTTTC
>JAQSXW010000063.1 GCA_029256465.1 Evtepia sp. | reverse complement strand
ACAATGTATATTGGGTCGGCAAGGTTGATTGGGAGCTAAAGAAGTTTCATGGAGAAGAATATTCAACCCATAAAGGCTCTTCCTACAATTCTTATTTAATTCAAGAAGAAAAAACGGTACTCATTGATACGGTTTGGATTCCATATGCCCAGGAATTTGTTGAGAACTTATCTAAAGAAATTGACCTGAATCAAATTGATTATATTATTGTCAATCATGGCGAAATTGATCATAGCGGAGCGTTACCTGAGCTTATGAAGCGTATCCCAGATAAGCCTATTTATTGCACATCGAACGCAGTTAAATCATTGAAAGGACAATTTCATCAAGATTGGAATTTCCATATGGTCAAGACGGGGGATAAACTGGAAGTAGGCAATGGAAAAGAACTAATTTTCGTTGAAATGCGAATGCTGCATTGGCCAGATAGCATGGCAACTTATTTGACAAAAGATCATATTCTATTCAGCAATGATGCATTTGGACAACATTATGCAAGTGAAAAGCTATTTAATGACTTAGTTGATCCCTGTGACCTTTTTAGCGAAGCAATCAAATATTATGCAAATATTTTAACCCCATTTAGCGCAATGCTTAGAAAAAAGCTAGAAGAGATTATGTCCTTGAATTTGCAGGTTGATATGATTGCGACAAGCCATGGTATCATTTGGCGTGAAAACCCCCTGCAAATTATTGAAAAATATACTCAGTGGGCTAACGATTATCAGGAAAATCAAATTACCATCGTTTATGATACGATGTGGAACGGAACAAAGGTTTTGGCAGAACAGATTGCAGAAGGCATCGAGCTGGAAGACCCCACTGTGGTTGTTAAGGTTTATAATATTGCTAAGCATGATGAGAATGATATCATTACCGAAGTTTTCAAATCCAAAGCAGTAATGATTGGTTCTCCGACGTATTCAAACGGAATTTTGCATTCCGTAGCTGGATTCATTAGTCTGATGCAATCTCTAAAATTTAAGAATAAAAAGTTTGCAGCTTTTGGATGTTATGGCTGGAGCGGAGAAAGCGTAAAAGTCATGAATGAACTCATGGAAAATGCAGGTTTTCAGATGATGGATGAAGGCTATAAAAATCTATGGAACCCCGATCAAGATGCAACGAGATCAGCAATAGAATACGGCAAAAGAATTGCAAAACTGTAAGAACTCATGAAGATTTACTCTACCACTTTATAGAATAAAGACCCGAGGCAAGATGAAAGGACGGAGCTCTCAATTGAAGCTCCGCCCTTTGCATTTAATCAAAGTGCTTCAAAAACGCTTTTATCTGCTCCGCATACAGGGCAAACCCAATCATCAGGGAGGCTTTCGAAGTCAGTTCCAGGAGCAATACCGTTTTCAGGATCGCCCTCGCTTGGATCATAGACGTAACCGCATGGGCACTCATACTTCATTTGCAATACTCCTTTTAAAAGAAACAAAAGTATTTTGCACAGCCAGCTGTAAAATAACCGTCTGCGGGAGCTTTTCGTCCGTATTCCCCTTTATTGCACGCTTTATTTCGTTTAAGTATATTCAGCACTTCCAGTAACAGGGCTATGAACTCAACTTGTGTATGGACTCCATAATACTTGACAAATTATATCCAGTTTGATACAGTGGAAAAAAAGGAGGATGATTGCTTGCTGATTACAAAGGAAACGGACTATGCACTGCGGATACTGCGGGCACTTACAGACGGGGTACACCTGACTGCGGAAGAGTTGGCTCGGAATGAGCAGATTCCAAAGCAATTTGCCTACAAAATTCTAAAAAAGCTCCAGAAAGGCGGCATCATCCACATCTTGCGGGGGGCGGGTGGCGGCTACGTTCTTGCAACGGAACTGGAGAAGGTAACCCTGTACCGCTTAATGCAGATCATGGAGGAAGGTTTCTCGGTCAGTTCCTGCATGAAACCAAGTTATCAATGCGAGTGGCGCAAAGCCCATGGGAATGACTTGTGTCATGCTCATAATCACTTGTCGTCTATTCAGAAGAAGCTGAATGAGGAACTGGATACGCACAGCTTACAGAAAATACTATTCGGCGAGTAGGTAATTTTTTTGCAAACATAGTGGATAAATCTTGTCAAGTATTATTGAAGCTTGAAGAGGAGGATTACGATATGTTATTTACGATCACACAACAGCAGGAATTGCTCCGAGCCAAGGTCCGAACATTCGCGGAGGAAGAAATTAGGTCCTTGGCCTTCCTCATGGACAAGGAGAACGAGTTTCCCGATGACGCGGTGGCTAAGCTGGGCAAAATGGGCCTTATGGGAATTCCCTTTCCAAAGGAGTACGGTGGTGCAGGACTGGATATGATCAGCTATGCCATCGCGGTGGAGGAGCTGGCCCGGGTGGACGGCGGTTCGGGCGTGATTCTGTCCGCACACACATCACTGGGTACTTGGCCCATCTTTGCGTTCGGCAATGAAACACAAAAGCAAAAGTATCTGATCCCTCTATGCAATGGTGAAAAGATCGGCGCTTTCGGCCTGACAGAACCCAACGCCGGTTCCGATGCCGGCGGCACCGAGACCACTGCCGTGGACAAGGGAGACTATTATCTCCTAAACGGCGGAAAGGTTTTCATTACCAACGCCCCCAAGGCCGATACCTATGTGATCTTTGCGGTTACGACTCCCGACATCGGTACCCGCGGCATCTCCGCCTTCATTCTGGAAAAGGGCTGGAAAGGCTTTGCGTTCGGGGACCACTATGACAAGATGGGTATCCGTTCCTCTTCCACTGCGGAGCTTCTGTTCAACGACGTAAAGGTTCCCAAGGAGAACCTTCTGGGCAAGGAAGGCGATGGCTTTAAGATCGCCATGGCTACGCTGGACGGCGGCCGTATCGGCATCGCGGCGCAGGCGCTGGGCATTGCTCAGGGTGCATTCGATCAGGCGGTGGATTATGCCAAGGAGCGCGTCCAGTTCGGTAAGCCCATCGGCTTCCATCAGGCGATTTCATTCAAGATTGCTGACATGGCTACTAAACTGCGCACCGCCCGGTTCCTCGTCTACTCTGCAGCAGAGCTCAAGGAGCATCACGAACCCTTCGGTATGGAATCCGCCATGGCCAAACAATATGCCTCCGACATTGCGTTGGAGGTCACCAATGATGCGCTGCAGATCTTCGGCGGCTCCGGCTATCTCAAGGGTATGGAAGTGGAGCGGATGTACCGCGATGCCAAGATTACCACAATCTATGAGGGTACAAATGAAATCCAGCGTATGGTGATTGCTTCGCACATTTTGGGCAAGCAGCCCAAGGAGGCTGGTTCCTCCTCCAGCCTTCCCAAGAAGCCTGCGCCCATCACAGGCATCCGTAAGAAGGAGATATTCCGCGACGGCGATGCCAAGGCTCAGGTCGCTTCGCTGGTGGAAGCACTGAAAAAGGATGGCTTTGATTTCACGGTCGGCATTCCCATGGATACACCCATCGCCCAAGCGGAACGCGTGGTGTCAGCCGGTAAGGGCATCGGAGAGAAAAAAAATATGAAGTTGGTGGAAAACCTTGCGAAGGCCGCCGGCGCAGCCGTTGCTTCCTCCCGTCCTGTTGCTGAGACGCTGAAGTATCTGCCTTTGAACCGTTATGTCGGTATGTCCGGCCAGAAATTCACCGGGAATCTATACATCGCCTGCGGCATCTCCGGCGCCAGCCAGCACCTCAAGGGTATTAAGGATGCCTCCATCATTGTGGCTATCAACAAAAACGGCAACGCGCCGATTTTCAAGAACTGTGACTATGGAATCGTGGGGGATGTGAATGAGATTCTGCCTCTTTTGGCAGCCGCGCTGGATACCGGTGAGAAGCAGACCGCACCTCCCATGGTGAAGATGAAGAGACCACAGATGCCCAAGCCGGAGCCAATCGGCCCCCGTTACGTGTGCAGCGGCTGCGGTTACGAGTATGTGCCGGATGAGGGCGATGAGGAAAGCGGAGTGGCACCAGGCACACTGTTCAAGGATCTTCCAGAAGGCTGGGTCTGCCCTGAGTGTGCCGAGGCCGTTGATCAATTTATTGAGGCATAAGCGGAAGGAGGAATAATGATGTACAACGTAAGAAATGTGACCGAAGATCTATACTGGGTGGGCGCCAACGACCACCGTCTCGCCCTCTTTGAAAATGCGTATCCGATTCCCAGAGGCGTTTCCTATAACTCCTATCTTCTGTTGGATGAAAAGACGGCTCTGTTCGATACCGTAGATTGGTCTGCCTGCCGACAGCTCTTGGAAAACATGGAGCATGTTCTCGCCGGACGGCCCCTGGACTATCTGATTATCAACCATCTGGAACCGGATCACGCCGGTTCGATCGAGGAAATCCTGCTCCGCTGGCCCAAAGTGGTTGTCATCAGCAATGAAAAGGCGTTTATGCTGATGCGTCAGTTCGGGTTCCACGTGGATGACCACGAAATCATCCAAGTCGCGGAAGGCGATACCTTCAGCTTTGGCAAGCATACCGTCACCTTTGTCTTTGCACCCATGGTTCATTGGCCGGAGGTCATGGTGACCTTCGATATCACCAACGGCGTACTTTTTTCCGCGGACGCATTTGGAACCTTTGGCGCGTTGGACGGCAAACTATTTGCTGACGAAGTGAATTTCGATCGGGATTGGCTGGATGATGCCCGCCGCTATCTGACCAACATCGTTGGGAAATATGGGCCGCATATTCAGCTTCTTCTGAAAAAGGCAGGCGCTATCCTCGACCAGATCAAGTACATTTGCCCTCTTCATGGACCCGTATGGCGCAAAGATCTCAAGTATTTCATCCAGAAGTACGACACTTGGAGCCGCTATGAGCCGGAGGAAAAAGGGGTACTCGTGGCGTACGCTTCCATGTACGGCAACACCGAATCCGTAGCCCAGGCCCTGGCTGCCAGGCTTTGCGACAAGGGCATGACGAACGTTGCCATTTATGACGTTTCTTCTACGGATGTCTCTCAGCTGATTTCCGAGTCCTTTAAATACAGCCATATGGTGCTGGCTTCCGTAACTTATAATCTGGGAATGTATCCGTCCATGCACAATTTCCTCATGCATATGAAGGCACTGAATGTTCAGAACCGGACGGTAGCCGTTATAGAAAATGGATCTTGGGCAGTCAAGTCTGGCGACCTGATGCAGAAGTTCTTAAGCGAGGAGATGAAGAACATGAACGTGCTCAATGAACGCGTGAGCATAGCGTCCTCTCTCGGATCGGACAAGGAAACGGAGCTTGCGACTCTGGCCAACGCGATTCTCACATCCATGCAATAAGCTTGTGTACACCAGCCTCGCCGCGAAAGTCTGTTTTACGGCGGGGCTGGTGATTTTTTTCTCATACTCAATCATATGATGGCTGCTACAGTGGTACCAGTATGGTTCCTGGAAAGACAATACAAAATTGTTATTCTCCATTCCCTCCGCAGGCATCCGCTCTTGTATTAATTCTACACATTCCATGTGCCTTGAAGCGGTAAAAAAGATGCCGCCTAAAGTTGGGCAGGCCTTGGCGGCAAATAAATCAGTTTTACATCAGTATAACGATAAGTCATTAAACATTTGCATCTGTTGCAAAGGCTTCTGAACCCATTGGTGAAATTGTGAC
>JAQSXW010000062.1 GCA_029256465.1 Evtepia sp. | reverse complement strand
AATCAATCTTAGAGGAGAAAAAATGGATCAAATCAAAATAAGTGGAATCGAGTTCTATGCCTATCACGGTGTATTGGATACCGAAAAGCAGCAGGGACAATTCTTCCGTGTGGACTGCGAATTTACTTTGGATACCTCAGTTTGTGATGATGAAATCAGCCATACGGTTAACTATGGCGAGTTAGCTGCCGAGGTGGTCCAGTTTTCTCAAAAACATAATTATCATTTGATCGAAACCTTAGCAAATGAGCTAGCCCAACATTTGTTATTAAAATATAAGGACATAAATGAAATTGTGCTTACAGTTCATAAGCCGCATGCACCAATATCGGTTTCCTTTTCTGATGTGTCCATCACGATCAAAAGAGGATGGAAAACCTGCTATCTTGGGATCGGTTCCAATTTAGGGAATCGGGAAGAAAATCTCGATTTAGTGAGCGTGGAGATTGCTAAGGATCCTCACCTTATAGAACTTTCCAAATCTTCATATGTGGAAACCAAACCATATGGAGTGACGGATCAACCCGAATTTTTAAATGGTGCTATGAAGGTTAAGACTACTTATACCGCGAAGAAGCTGCTTGCATTTTGTAAAAAAACCGAAGCCCTTTCAGGAAGGGTGAAAACGAGGCCTTGGGGGGAGCGAACGCTGGATATCGATATCTTGATGTTTGCTAATGAAGTAATCTTTACACCAGAACTGATGATCCCACATCCAGAAATGCATTTCAGAGGCTTTGTACTTAAGCCTTTGTGTGAGATTGAGCCTTACCTGATTCATCCCATACAGAGGATGAATGTACAATCTATGCTGAAACAATTAACAGATGATGGAATGGTGGAAAGAACCTAGCTCATGGCTTTAAATCTCATTGGTGATGGTATGGAGGATTCAAGCATGAACTACAGTGAAGCAATGGAACATATAAATGCACTTTCGAGATTTGGCATCAATTTAGGATTAAAACGAATTTCCGTATTACTGGAGGCCATGGGGAATCCACAGAATGAGTTGCGATTTATCCATGTTGCGGGAACGAATGGAAAAGGATCTGTCTCCACGATGCTTTCCAATATCCTCATACAGAGCGGATACAAGACGGGACTTTTCATCAGCCCTTATGTTTTGTGCTTTCGAGAGCGTATGCAGATAAGTGGTGAGATGATCAGTGAAGATGACTTTGCAGAATGTGCAAGCTTTGTTTTTCACTGTGCCAAGAGCATTGCCAGCATGGGGGAAGAGCTAACACAATTCGAAATAGAGACTGCCATTGCTTTCGAATGGTTCAAAAGAGAACGCTGCAACTTTGTCTGTCTTGAGGTTGGACTGGGTGGACGGTTTGACTCGACAAATATCATTCCACCGCCAGTGCTGCAGATTATCACCTCTATCAGTATGGATCACACTGCAATTCTGGGGGAAACGATAGAACAGATTGCATTTGAAAAAGCCGGAATTATCAAAGGGGGCACGACAGTACTATACCCACTTCAGCATGACGAGGCTTTTAAGGTCATTGAAACGCAATGCAAAGAAACGAACAGTGCCTTAGTACAGCCGGATATCAATCTACTCAGCATCACGAACGATCATTGGCTAGATTCTGAGTTTGTCTTTGATGGAGTGCGATATAAAAAGTCGCTGCCGGGGAACTTCCAAAATTATAACTGCATCACTGTGATCACAGCAGCCGAGCAACTTATAAAGCAAAATATTAAAATCAGCGAGGATGCCATCAAGTATGGCATTGAGCACACCAGGTTTCCGGCACGAATGGAAATTATGTCGAAGGAACCCTTAATTATTTTGGATGGAGCCCATAACCCTGATGGTGCAAAGGCGTTGGAGGAGACCCTTAAGGAATTGTCTGCACGCTCTATCACAATCATAATGGGGGTTTTGCAGGATAAGGATTATGATGAAATCCTCCAAACGATTGGGAAATATGCAGATCAAATGATTGCTGTCACTCCCAATAATCCACGAGCTCTGAATTGCAAAGAACTACAGAGCAAAGCCAAGAAGTGGTGCAACCACGTGCGTAGTTATGAGAACTTATCTGCGGCAGTCCATGAGGCTCTGCTTGAGCTAACGAAAGATGCAGCATTAATTATTTGTGGCTCTCTCTACTTAGCGTCTGAAGTTAGGCCAATTCTCTTGGAACGACTCAAGAAATAATCGAGAGCCTGTCAATTGTTGACGAAGAAGAAAAATAGAATTAGAATGAGATTCGGAAGGGGAGTTTGTATGGAGACGTTAACCTATTTACCTTTTTGGAACAAACTGACGAAAATGCAACAGGAAGCACTCACAGCGTCTGCACGTGAGTTCACCTATCAAAAAGGTTCTCTATTGCACAATGGTTCACTGGACTGTGTTGGTCTGTTTTTGGTGAAACAGGGGCAATTGCGAGTCTTTACGATTTCTGAAGAGGGCAAAGAGCTGACCCTGTATCGTCTATTTGAGCGGGACATTTGCCTGTTATCCGCATCCTGTATCATCCGGGGACTTCAATTTGATGTTATGGTTTCAGCAGAAGAAGATACCAAGGTGCTGCATATTCCGACTGCTGTTTATCAGAAGCTGATGGAAGAGTCAATTATAGTGGCCAACTATACCAATGAATTGATGGCCTCTCATTTTTCTGAAGTGATGTGGCTGATGGATCAGATCATGAATAAAAAACTTGATACACGCATTGCCGCATTTTTGATGGAGGAATCTGATCTGAGAGGGGAAACTAAGCTTCTGCTAACCCACGAGCAGATTGCCAATCACCTTGGTAGTGTACGGGAAGTGGTGACACGGATGCTGAAGCATTTTCAAAATGATGGTCTTTTAAAATTGGGGCGTGGCAGCATTGAGCTGTTGGATGTGGAACGCTTAAATAAATTGGCGTCAGACAGCTTGCGGTAACGGACTTTTTGCTAAGGCGGTGTATAGGTGAGTATAAAAAAATATGAAACCTTGCTGAAAACAGTAGATTTAGGAAGTCTGACACGTGCTTCGGAGGAGTTAGGCTATACCCAGTCTGCCATCAGCCAGATTATCAGCGGCCTTGAGGAAGAAATGGGACTGAAACTTCTAATTCGGGATCGTTCTGGCGTTCGTCTGACAGAGGTAGGTACCCGAATTCTGCCGACAATCCGTGCGGTTTGCGACGCAAATGACGAAGTGTATCGCCGTGTTGCTGAACTGCATCAAATGGAACTTGGGAACCTTCGCATCGGTACACAAAGGGGAGTTCCATCTAGCCTGCTTCCTGACTTACTCATACAGTTCAAAAATCAACATCCAGACGTACATCTTGAGCTCGTGCAAGCGGAACGGCCTGAAATTGAGCGTTTACTTACTGTTTGCAGTCTGGATTGTGCTCTACTCTATTCGCCACAAACGGATGTATTTGAGCACTTCTGTATCGCCGAAGAGACGCTAATAGCAGTCTTTCCAACTTCTCGAGCAGAAGAACCGTCGCCATACGATTTAGATCGCCTTACTGGCGAGACCTTTATTTCGAATAGGAATGCTATTCCAGATATACTCAAACCACTTTTGAAAAAAATGTGCAGTGAGAAAGGAATCTATTCGGTTGGTCAGGATGATTATACGATTTTGACTATGGTTGCAGCCGGTCTTGGTATGAGTATCCTTCCAGAAGTGCAAGCCATGCAAAGCGGATTACCTGTGGTAACGCGTTTCTGTGATCCGCCTCTATCCCAGAACATCAGTCTTGTTTTTCCAAAAGGAAAGTATCTATCTCCTATGGCGCGACAGTTTATTCAATTTGCCAAAGAATGTTGATAGCTGAGCATTGTATTGGAATTCTAGCATTTCTTCAGCTTTTTTGTAGTTAAATTTTTTTAATACCTATTATTAAAATTTATAATTTTACGAAAATCGATTTTATTTGTATACTTCTAAAAGTAATCGTATGAAAAGATTCTGGTTTACTATGTATTGCATAACGAGAGGAGACGATTTTAATGGCGCAGTTTGTTACTGCACAAGAGGCAGTTAAGCACATCCCCGATGGTGCCAGGGTTGTTCTGGCACACAGTACTGGCGAGCCTAAAACTCTGGTCAAGGCTATGGTTGATAACTATAAGCAGTATAAAGATGTCGAAGTTTGCCACATGTTGGGACTGGGACCTTATGAATACACCAATCCCGAAATGAAGGGTCATCTGTGGCACAATTCCCTCTTTATGGGTCCTGGAGGTCGTAAGGCCTTCACAGAGAACCGGTTAGACTTTACCCCTGGTTACTTCTGTGATTCCATCAAATTTTTCCGCGAGGGTTATCTCCCGGTTGATGTATTGCTGATGACCGTATCTCCCCCGGATAAGCACGGCTATGTTACCTGTGGTATCTCTTGTGACTTTACCATGCCTGCTTTCGAGTGTGCAAAGCTGGTCATTGTTCAGGTCAACAAGAACATGCCCAGAACCTATGGTCAGACCGCCATTCACCTTGATGACATTGACTTCGCCGTAGAAGCAGACGATCCTCTGTATGGCTCTGTTCCCGGCGAACTGACGGAAACCGACCGCAAGATTGGTGAACACTGTGCCAGCCTGATTGGCGATGGTGCTTGTCTGCAGCTGGGTATCGGTGGTATTCCCAACGCTGTTCTGACTTACCTGACGGAAAAGAACGACATGGGCATCCACTCCGAAATGTTGTCTGACGGCATCCTGCAGCTCATCAAAGCCGGCAACATCAACAACAGCAAAAAGCAGATTCACGTTGGTGTGTCTGCCGTTACTTTCTTGAACGGTTCTCAGGAGTTATATGACTATGTCGATGACAACCCCTCGGTTGAATTCTATCCTGTTGACTACATCAACGATCCCTATGTCATCGGTAAGAACGACAACATGGTTTCCGTGAACTCTGCCCTCTCTGTTGACCTCATGGGTCAGGTTGTTGCCGATAACCTCGACGCAACCCATCAGATTAGTGGTGCAGGTGGCTTTGTAGACTTTGTCCGTGGTGCTACCATTTCTAAGGGCGGCATCTCCATCGTTGCTATGCCTTCTACCGCAGCAGGTGGCAAGGCCTCCCGTATCGAAACTATGTTTGCTGCGGGTCGTCCCATTACTCTGACTCGTTTCGAGAGCTTCTACATCGTTACTGAGTATGGTATCGCCAAGATGCGCGGCAACTCTTTGAGAGCTCGTGCTCGTCAGTTGATTGAGATTTCTCACCCCAACTTCCGCGACGAGATGAAGGAATTCTACGAGAAGCGCTTCGGCGAGAAGTATTAATTTCTCAGCTAAATTCTAACTAATTGCAAAATGGGTGTTGGAAAAAGAATTCTTTTTTCAACACCCATTTCATATTACAAAAAATAAATTAACGCAGTCCAGATTTCATAGAAATTCGGACTGCGCGTTTTGATTCATGCAGTTAGCTTTTGGTTTCTTCTTCGGCGATCTCTTTGAGCAATTTCTGATCGGCTTTGGACGATAGGTCTAACCTTGCATAGAGATCAGGGCGACGGTCACGGGTGCGAATGATTGATTGCTTCCGTCTCCATTTTGCAATGTTGGCGTGATGCCCGGAGAGGAGAATAGCGGGTACAGATCGATCATGCCAGATCTC
>JAQSXW010000061.1 GCA_029256465.1 Evtepia sp. | reverse complement strand
CAATGGCTTTACAGAAGATATGATTTTGCGGAACCCTAGTAGGAACGTGATGAATAAATTGGGACGCAGTGTCCTTGCATTATATTCCTACGATGATAATCCTGATGATCTGGCAATCTCCAATCTGCTGCGTCAGTCAGTGGAATTGATTGGTTCATTCCCCAGTATTGTGGCCAATGCCTATGCGGTAAAGCGGCGTTATATTGAAGGAAAGTCTCTATATCTGCATTCACCTCAGGAGGACTTGTCGGCAGCGGAAAACTTCCTCATGATGATTCGAAGCGACAAACAATTTACGGAGGAAGAAGCGCGTCTGCTGGATATGATGCTTATGGTTCATGCAGAGCATGGTGGCGGGAATAACTCTACGTTTGTCTGTCGTGCACTCTCTTCCAGTGGAACGGATACCTACAGTGCCGTTTCTGGAGCAGTCGGTTCCCTTAAGGGTCCGCTCCACGGCGGTGCTAACGCAAAAGTCATGGAAATGTTTCGGTACATCAAGGAAACTGTAAAAAATCCCAAGGATGATGGAGAACTCCGCGATTGTCTCGTCAAAATATTAAGCAAAGAAGGTGGCGACAAATCCGGAAAGATTTACGGTCTAGGGCATGCGGTTTATACCATATCGGATCCTCGGGCCGTACTACTGAAGCGCTATGCAAAAACTTTGGCAGAGCAAAAAGGGTATCTGGATGACTTTGCGCTGATGGAAAAAATCGAGTCCTTAGGAATTCCCCTTATCATGGAACGGCGCAAAACAGATATGCCCATGTGTGCCAATGTTGATATGTATTCCGGTTTGGTTTACACCATGCTAGGAATCCCAGAGGATCTCTATACTCCGCTGTTTGCCACGGCCAGAATTGCAGGCTGGTGTGCAAATCGTATTGAGGAGGTTCTCACAGGGAATCGGATTATGCGGCCCGCGTACCGTGCCGTTGTGAAAAAGGTTCCCTATACTCCCGTAGAAGAACGAAAGCGCTTAATTGATTTCGAATGATCAGCATGTAAAATTAGAAAGAATACCGCGCAGGAAAGCCGTCTTGGCTTTCCTGCGCGCTTTATTTTTGTGTAAGAGCGTACAAAGGCTGCTTCGGAATGAGGTGGACAGGCAAAGATTATGAGATTTCGTCATATGTTTAGACAACCGTTGTCTGCGTATGAGGAGGAAACGATGGAAAGTAAAGAAAAGAGAAGAAAAGAAGGCTTGCTGGAAAAGGCCTCTGTCTTACTGGATTTACCGGGCGATACCGTGGCCGGACTGCCTTGTCTGGAACTGATTGGAGACCGCGAGCTTCGGATGGAGAATTACCGGGGGATTTTATCCTGTAGCAAGGAGGAAATTCACGTGGACGGAGGGAAATGGGTGCTCCGGATTCAGGGTCAAGATCTCGAGATTCGGGCTATGCGTGAGCGAGAACTGCTGATCACTGGTTGGTTAGACAGGATAGAACTGATGTAGGAGGTGAGAGCATGAAGTGGCTAATCCTATTTCTGCGCGGTACTGTGACTGTGGTGGTCACCGGAGCCGACTTAGAACGCTTTATTAACAGTTGTGCCAAGGCAAACCTTCTTTTTTGGGCTGTGGATTGGAGAGAGCCCTTTACCGTAGCGCTTACGGTGACGCGCAGGGGGGTGCAGACTGTAAGGCAGATAGGAACACGCTGCCAGTGTACCGTCGTGGAGGAGAAGCGGAATGGCTTGCCCTTTTTTTTGACTCGATTTCGGAAGCGATATGCTTTGCTAGTGGGAGTAGGGTTGTTCATACTATCCCTCTGCGTTTTTTCGCGTTTTGTGTTTGTGATTGATGTGGAAGGGAATGAAAGGGTGAGCAGTGCAGAGATTCTTTCTCAACTGAGGCAATATGGAGTGAAACCAGGCGTTTACGGACCCTCCATTGACCGAAGGGAACTAGCAAATCAAATGCTCCTTGGCATGAGAGAGCTTAGCTTTTTTTCCTTGAATCTGCATGGGACTCGAGCGGAGGTCATTGTACGGGAGCGGGCACCAAAACCAGAATTGGTAGATGAGAGCAAGCCAACCAATGTTGTTTCAACTGCCACAGGAATCATTACGAATTTAGAGGTAAGGAAGGGCGATCCCCTTGTGAAGAAGGGGGATACCGTAATGGAGGGAGAAATCCTCATTAGCGGTCTCATTGACATTCAGGAGGCAGCTTACAGTAATGCAGATTTGGGAACCAGTCTGGTGCATGCACAGGGGCGCGTTGATGCCAGAACCTGGCGTACGCTGAAGGCAAAGATTCCGCTATTAGCGCAAGTAAAACAGCCAACTGGAGAGGAAGAGAGCCGGTGGGCTGTGAATCTACTGGGCAACCGGGTGAAATTTTATCGAAACGGTGGAATTTCTTTCTCCAAGTATGATAAAATAACCACGACAAAAACTTGGGTGCTATCCGATGGAAGTATTTTGCCCATTAGCTTGGAAAAAGAGACGTTCCGACAGTATGAACTGCTGGATGAGGAGCTTGAAGTAGAAGCTGCAGAGGTGATGCTGCGGGAGGCGCTCCTAAACAACCTCCGTGCGTATATCGGTGAAGAAGGTGAAATCCTCAGAACAGATTTCGTATCAAGGCAGGTGGATGGTTTTCTGGAAGTGACCCTGCTTGCAGAATGTTCGGAGCAAATTGGTCAGATGGTTTTATTGGAAGCGTCGCCGCAACCAGAGAGGCTGGAAAGTGGAACTGTCAATACACAATGAATTTTCTGCGAATGCTTAAGGTCAAAAGGAAGGAACAGGTAACATGCTGGAACAAATTGTAAACATTGAACGCATGGAAGAAGCCGTTGATATTTTTGGTTCATTTGATCAAAATATGCGGATCTTAGAACAAGCCTTAGGTGTGACCGTGGTCAATCGAGGCGACCAACTCAAAATCAGCGGTGAGGCGGAACAGGTGATGCAGGGAGTGCGAGCAGTGGAGTCACTGCTTACCTTGTCTGCCCGAGGTGAGAGCATCAATGAACAAAATGTACGTTATCTGGTTGAATTGGTGAAAAGCGGGAATGAAGATAAGTTCTGCGAGATGGCAAAAGATGTATTGTGTATCACTGCCAAGGGAAAACCAGTCAAAGCGAAAACGGTAGGACAGAAGCAATACATTGAGGCAATTCAAAAAAGCACAATCACACTAGGAGTGGGTCCTGCCGGTACCGGAAAGACTTATCTGGCCGTTGCCGCTGCGGTGGCTGCCTTCCGAGCAAAACAGGTAAATCGCATTATTTTAACCCGCCCTGCGGTTGAAGCAGGAGAACGGCTTGGTTTTCTCCCGGGAGACTTGCAGAGCAAGGTCGATCCTTATCTGCGTCCCCTCTATGATGCACTCTTTGAAATGCTGGGCGCAGATAACTATGCCAAGTATTTAGAGCGGGGTAACATTGAAGTAGCACCTCTGGCTTATATGAGAGGCCGAACGTTGGATGACTCTTTTATCATTTTGGATGAGGCGCAAAATACATCCAAAGAGCAAATGAAGATGTTCCTTACCCGTTTGGGGTTCGGTTCTAAAATTGTCATTACTGGTGATATTACGCAAATTGACCTGCCAACGGACAAGGCGTCCGGTCTCAAGGAAGCCATGCGGGTGTTATACGGGATTGAGGATATTTCCATCTGCCGCTTAACCGAAAGTGATGTGGTTCGTCACGTAATCGTGCAGAAAATCATCAAAGCCTATGAAGAGGACGAAAATCGGCACAAGACGGATAAAAAGTCAATGCGCCGATAAGGAGAGGAGCTTTGTTATGTGGACGACCCATCGTATTACCGTAGATTCCGATGTACCAATTGCGGGACAAAAAACAAAGGCGGCTCTTGTGCGGAAAGTGATTCATACGGTTCTAGATTCAGAAGAAGTAACGGTCCCTTGTGAAGTCAATGTACTGTTCACGGATGACATTGGGATACAAGAGATAAACAAGGAGCAGCGTCAGATTGATGCACCGACCGATGTGTTGTCCTTTCCCATGCTGGGACTTCGTCCGGGAGAAGCACTGAGAGAGAAAACCTGGGCTGACCCCGGTACTGGACTGACTGTTTTGGGAGATATGGTGCTAAATTTAGATCGCATGAAGCAGCAGGCAACGGAATACGGACATAGCGAACATCGTGAGCTTTGCTATCTAGTTGTGCATTCTGCCTTACATCTACTAGGCTATGATCATTTGGATGAAGGACCGGACAAGGCCCTCATGAGAAAGCGAGAAGAAGCCATTTTAAATACACTAGGAACGACAAGGGAAGACTAAAGAAATCAGAAAAATGCTCAAAGAAAGTTGAGGACGACCTAATATGGATATCAAAAAATCGGGGTTCATCACCTTGTGTGGCAGACCCAACGTGGGAAAATCAACGCTAACCAATGCCTTGGTGGGAGAAAAAATTGCCATTGTCTCCAATAAACCGCAGACTACCCGCAATCGGATTCTGGCGGTGCTGAATAAGGGAGACTGCCAGTTTGTATTTATGGACACGCCTGGTCTGCATAAACCGAGATCCCGTTTGGGTGATTATATGGTGGATGTCGTGAGAAGAAGTGTCGCAGACGTGGACGCTGTAGTACTCATCGTGGAACCAATTCCAAACATCGGTGCGCCAGAGCAGGAACTGATTGATCGGATCCGTGATTTGGGTTTGCCATCCATTCTGGTCATCAATAAAATTGATACGGTACCCAAGGAAGAGCTGCTCACTGTGATGAAAGTCTATAGTGAGGCACATTCCTTTCAGGCAATTTTGCCAGTTTCTGCAAAAAAAGGAGAGGGAGTATCGGAACTGTTGGAGTTACTTTCCGCATTTTTACCAGAAGGCCCGCAGCTCTTTCCGGAAGACATGGTTACTGACCAACCAGAACGGCAAATCTGTGCGGAAATTGTACGAGAAAAACTGCTCCTGTTGCTAGATAAAGAGATTCCCCACGGCACAGCAGTGGAGGTAACCAAATTTTCCGAGCGTGACTCCGGCATCATTGACCTTCATGTTACGATCTATTGTGAAAGGGACTCACATAAAGGGATTATTATTGGCAAGCAAGGTGCGATGCTGAAAAAAATTTCAACTTATGCCAGACAAGATGTAGAACATTTTATGGGAACCAAGGTCTATTTGGAGACCTGGGTGAAGGTCAAGGAAAACTGGCGGGATAATGTGAATCTCATTCGCAACTTTGGCTATCGAGATGAGTAAGTGAAAAAATAGAAAAGATTTACCGCTCATAAAGTGACGGAAAAGCTGTCAAGCTATAGTAGCTGCAAATCCAAAAGGAGGCGCTCATATGACAGCAGAAAATTTTTGGAACTTGTTTTATAAGACCGGACTTCCGGTGTGTTATACCCTCTACCGCCATGTCAAGCAGGCGGAAGAGAAGAGAGAAGCGAATCAGGCGGTCAAATCCGCCTGATTCGCGGATACATAAGGTGAGAGTATGTACCTGAAAACACAGGGACTTGTTTTAAGAGAGACCAATTATAAAGAAGCGGATAAGCTGCTCACGGTGCTGACCCGTGATTATGGGAAGCGGACGGTAAAGGCCAGGGCTTGCCGCCGGAAGACCAGCAAGCTGACCGGGAGTGCGCAGCTTTTGGTGTATTCCGAACTGACCTTGTTTGAACATCGGGAGCGTTATACCCTTCACGAAGCCTCCGCTCTC
>JAQSXW010000060.1 GCA_029256465.1 Evtepia sp. | reverse complement strand
TCGGAATGCCCCAGTTCCTGCACAGGGTCAAAACGGAATCCCTAGTAATGCCGGGCAGGATACTGCCGTTGAGCTGGGGAGTCACTATTTTACCATCAATCTTGAAAAAGATGTTCATTGCTCCCACTTCTTCAATGTACTTGCGATCCACACCGTCCAGCCACAGAACCTGAGAATAACCTTCGTCGTGGGCTTTGACTTGGGCGACCAAGCTCGCCGCATAGTTTCCGCCTGTTTTAGCAAACCCCATACCACCGCGGACAGCCCGCACATAGTCATCTTCAATCCAGATGTTTACGGGAGCCAATCCGCTTTCATAGTAAGCTCCGCTAGGAGAAAGAATAATCATAAACAGGAAGTTCTTAGCGATATCAACCCCAAGGAAGGGTTCGGTAGCTATGATAAAAGGGCGAATGTACAGTGAAGTTCCAGGTTCGGTAGGAATCCAGTCCTTGTCAACTTGAACCACAGCTTTCACTGCTTGCACATAATCTTCCACTGCAATCTGCGGAATACAGAGGCGGTCGTTAGTTGCATTGCTCCGCTTCGCGTTCATATCTGGACGGAATAGATAGTTGACTCCGTCTTCGCATCGGTAAGCCTTGAGCCCTTCAAACATTTCCTGTCCGTAATGGAATACCATACTGGCAGGAGATAGGGTTAGGTTTTGATATGGCACGATGCGAGGATCATGCCAGCCTTTTCCTTCCGTAAAATCCATGATAAACATATGATCCGTAAACACTTTGCCAAAGCCCAGCTTGCCTTGTGGTTTCTCCTTGGGCGCATCCGTTTTCGTCACTTTGATATCCAGCATACTTCATTCTCCTTTTTTCCATTTGAGCACCGGACAAATTTGTAATTTGGGGGATTAGACTGATAAAATGGCACCCTTGTCCGCAGAAGTCACCATTTTGGCATACCGAGCCAGGTAGCCGGTTTTCACCCGCGGCTCCTTGGGTGTCCACAAAGCGCGGCGGCGTTCCAATTCTTCGTCAGAGACGCGGAGATCCACCTGATAATTTGCAATATCAATGGCAATGAGATCGCCTTCCTCTACCAAGGCAATCACACCGCCTGCAGCAGCTTCTGGGCTAACGTGTCCAATCGCAGCACCGCGGGTAGCACCCGAGAAGCGTCCATCGGTGATGAGTGCCACACTCTCTCCCAATCCCATCCCGCAGATGGCAGAGGTCGGATTGAGCATCTCTCGCATACCAGGGCCACCTTTAGGGCCTTCATAACGAATCACAACCACATCGCCCGCACTGATTTTTCTTCCGTAAATGGCAACAATGGCTTCTTCTTCAGAATCAAAGACACGGGCAGGTCCTTCGTGCACCATCATTTCGGGCGCAACCGCAGAGCGCTTCACTACACAGCCGTCTTTTGCCAAATTTCCCTTTAAAACGGCAATTCCGCCAGTCTCAGAGTAGGGATTTTCCACTTTCCGTATGATCTCAGGATTCCGATTCTGGACATTCTTTAGATTTTCCCGCCACGTTTTTCCTGTCACGGTCATCACCGTTTCATCCAGCAGTGCTTTCTTTGTCAGTTCCTTCATAACGGCGTACACACCACCAGCCATGTCCAGATCCTCCATAAAGGTATTACCTGCAGGAGCCAAATGGCAAAGGTTGGGCGTGTTTGCGCTGATTCTGTTGGATTCGTCCAGATCCAACGTGACGCCTGCCTCGTGGGCAATGGCCGGCAAATGAAGCATCGTATTGGTGGAGCATCCCAATGCCATATCCACAGTTTCTGCATTGTGAAACGCAGCAGGAGTCATGATATCTCGGGGCCGAATATCTTTTTCAATGAGCTCCATAATCTGCATGCCGGTTAGCTTTGCCAGACGCAAACGAGCAGAATACACGGCAGGAATGGTGCCATTCCCGGACAAGGCCATACCAATTGCTTCGGTCAGACAGTTCATAGAGTTTGCCGTATACATCCCAGAACAGGAGCCACAGGTGGGACAGGCGTTTTCCACATAATCCTGTACGCCTTCTTCATCCATCGTTCCTGCATGGTAAGCACCAACTGCTTCAAACATATGACTGAGGCAGGTGCGGCTTCCATCCTTCATTCTCCCTGACAACATAGGACCGCCAGAACAGAACATGGTCGGAATATTAAGTCGCGCCGCTGCCATGAGAAGTCCTGGCACATTTTTATCACAGTTGGGTACCATCACAAGCCCGTCAAATTGATGTGCCATCACCATCGCTTCTGTTGAATCTGCAATGAGATCGCGCGTCACCAGCGAATATTTCATTCCTTCATGCCCCATGGCAATCCCGTCACATACTGCAATTGCAGGGAACTCAATGGGAGTACCACCTGCAGCACGCACCCCGGCTTTCACCGCTTCCACAATCTTGTCCAAGTTCATGTGACCAGGTACAATTTCATTATAGGAATTCACAATCCCGACCAGAGGCCGATTAAGTTCCTCTTCCGTCAAACCCAGGGCATAGAGTAAACTGCGATTGGGCGCTCTTTCCACGCCTTTCTTTACTTGATCCGAACGCATGCTGTAACCTCCCAAAATGTTGAATCGGGGCACGGAGGACGGCGCAAGCCCTCCACCGTATCGAAAAAGCCCTCCTCCTGGTACGTCGGCAAAGGGCTTTTTCCATCGGCATCCAAGGAGTGAAAACCCCTTGGATGCTTGTGGATTTGGTCTTACTCGTCTAAATAAGCATCAGGTTGATGCGGTGTCCAAATCAGAATCGTTTTTCCAGAGCATCTGCTCACGCAACTGTTTGCCAACCACTTCCATGGGATGTTTGGCAAGGTTTGCACGTTTGGAGTTAAAGAAGGTACGCCCATTCTTATTCTCCGCAATCCATCTTCCAGCAAAGGTACCATCCTGAATGTCATTCAGAACTGCCTTCATATTTGCTTTGGTCTGCTCATAGGGCAAAACGCGAGGGCCAGAAACATATTCACCGAACTCAGCGGTGTCAGAAATGGAGTAGTTCATTGCTGCCACACCGCCCTTATTAATGAGGTCGATGATGAGTTTCAGCTCGTGAATACATTCAAAATAGGCATTTTCAGGTGCATAGCCAGCTTCCACAAGGGTTTCAAAGCCGCAGCGCATCAAGTCGACAACGCCACCACAGAGAACTGCCTGCTCACCAAAGAGATCTGTTTCAGTTTCTTCATTCATCGTGGTCTCCAGAATACCGGCACGGGCACCACCGATGCCAGCGATGTAAGCCAGTGCAATGTCATATGCCTTGCCAGTCGCATTCTGCTCTATGGCAACCAGGCAGGGAACGCCCTTACCTGCCGTGTACTGAGAACGAACGGTGTGGCCAGGTCCCTTGGGTGCTGCCATGAAGACATCTACATCTGCGGGAGGTTTAATTTGCTGATAACGGATATTAAATCCATGGGCAAATGCAATGGCTTTCCCAGCGGTGAGATTGGGCTCGATATCTTTCTTATACATATCAGCTTGTGCCTCATCGTTAATGAGGATCATGATGACATCTGCCTTTTGGGTAGCTTCCGGAACGGTCATAACCGAGAATCCGTCTTTTTCCGCTACAGGCCAGGAATTGCCACCACGGCGCAGACCAATGATGACGTTCACACCAGAGTCTCTCAAATTCTGTGCGTGCGCATGTCCCTGAGAGCCGTAGCCGATAATTGCAACGATCTTCCCGTCTAACTTGCCCAGATCACAATCCTTCTCATAATACATTTTTGCCATAATTAAACTCTCCTTTTTCTTTGGTATCTTCGTTAATGGTATATTGTCCTCGCTCCAGCGCAATCATGCCGGTTCGCGCCAGTTCGATGATGCCGAATTCCTCCAACAGTTTCTTCACAGCCTCTGTCTTAGTCTCGTCTCCGATCACAGATAGCGTTAGGGTTTCTGTCGATACGTCAATAATAGAGCCACGAAAAATATTGGCAATCTGAATCACTTCATTGCGGACTTCACTGGTTAGTGCATTGACTTTGATCAGCACGAGTTCTCTCCGAATGGATTGCGTGGGTTCCAAAAGCTTCACGGAATGGACTGGCAGCAATTTGCGCAACTGATTGCAAAGTAGCTCGGCATGCCATTCATCCGCCAATACCTCGATGGTAATTCGGGAAATCAGAGGGCTATCCGTCGTTCCCACCGCAAGAGATTCAATGTTGTATCCTTTTCTGGAGAACAGTCTGGAAACCTGAGATAGGACACCGGCTTCATTGTCAACTTGCACTGCCAGAGTATGTCGTTTCATTTCTCCCATTTGAGCTGCCTCCTTAATCAATCAAGAAATTAGTGATGTGGGTTCCAGCCCGAACCATGGGGCGCACCAATTCATCGGTGTCTATGGCGCAATCGATCACATAACCGCAACCGCACTCCAGTGCTTCAAAAAGCGCAGCTTCCAGTTCTGCTACGTTTGTCACGCGTTTTCCTTTGAGCCCATAGGCATCCGCCAACTTTACAAAATCCGGCCCTCGCTTAAGATCTGTTTCAGAATAGCGTTTGTCATAGATTAGTGTTTGCCACTGCCGAACCATACCCAGTGTCTGGTTATTAAAAATGCAGGTAATGACCGGAAGATTATAATGCTCCTCGGTTGCTAATTCATGACAGTTCATGCGGAAGCAGCCGTCACCGGTCATATGAATGACCACTTTTTCAGGGTGTGCCGCTTTGGCACCAATGGCAGCACCAAGTCCAAAGCCCATCGTGCCAAAGCCACCAGAAGTAAGTAGCTGTCCTGGGTAGTCAAAGTGAAAATGCTGGATGGACCACATCTGATGCTGCCCTACATCCGTTGATACGATGGTATCCTGCGGCATGATCCTCGCAATGGAGGTCAGTACTTGCTTTGGTGTTAGAGTTTCGGAGTTAGCGTCATATACCGTCTCCGTGCGGAAGGAAAATACCTCTTCCTTCCACTGGCTGTGTTCTGCGGGGGCCACCTTCTGATTCAGGAGTGCCAAAACACGCCGGGCATCGCCTATAATATGGTGGTCGGTCGGGACATTTTTATTGATTTCTGCTCGGTCAATGTCAATTTGTACTACTTTTGCATGGCGGGCAAAGGTCTCCTTCTTAAGGGCCACACGGTCTGAGAAGCGGCAACCAACTGCAATCAAAAGATCACAGCGGTCACAAGCTGTATTAGAGGCTTGTGTACCATGCATCCCAATCATACCGGTCACCAGAGGATTCCTCCCCTCAATCGCACCTGCTCCCATCAGAGTAACCGATACTGGAGAATCAATCTTTTCCACAAAGGTTATAAACTCCTCATGAGCCCGACTGCGCACCACACCACCGCCACAGATCACCAAGGGTTTTTTTGACTCCCCAATCATCTCAACCAGTTTATCCAGGTCATCATGATCTGGCTCCGGTGCCCTAAGGTCATGGGAAGCCCGCCGTAAGAGTGCAGCTAGACGGCCACTGGCATGATGCTGTTCTCTTGGAAGGCGAGTAAAGTCCCCCGTTTCAGCCGTCACGTTCTTCAATATATCGATGAGAACCGGTCCGGGACGTCCACCACGAGCAATGGCGAACGCTTCTCGAATGATGTCTGCCAGACTATGTACATCTCGAACTAAAAAATTGCATTTTGTGATCGGCATCGTAATGCCAACGATGTCCACTTCCTGAAACGAATCTTTACCGAT
>JAQSXW010000059.1 GCA_029256465.1 Evtepia sp. | reverse complement strand
CAAAGGATACTGCCCAAGCCAGACAAATCGCAATGTATCTCATCCGAAACATGACTAGCCTTTCCCTCAAAGAGATTGGGCGGGAGTTTGATAATCGTGACCACACAACGGTGCTTCATTCTATTGACCGAATTGAAAAACTGAAAAACAGCAATCCAGAAATTGCAGAAGTACTAAAGGATATCAAAACCAATATTAACGCTCACTACGAATGAGAAAAAAGTCCTTTTCACTACACTTTTCCCCTTATTTTGTGGAAAAGTGGAAAAGGTAATGTGGATGATTTTGCCCTTTGTTTAAAACTGTTCCAAAATCACCTATTTTTTACACACCCCCTGTGGAGGCTGTATGCCTTGTATTTCAACGTAAATTTGTGTTTATCCACAAAAAATTTCCCTACGGACTACTGTTACGACCTAAATCCCTATCCTCTCCTAGCAGAGGAATGCTCTGTAAGAAAGGAATCCACCTATGAAATTCAGTTGTGAAAAAGCCTTACTTCAATCTGCTATTGCGACCGCATCACGGGCTGTTTCTGTCAAAAGCTCTATTCCAGCTTTGGAAGGGCTCCTTCTAGAAGCAGACAAGTTTCTCTCCATTACTGGCTATAATTTAGAAACCGGAATCCGCACCAAAGTGGAAGCCGATATTGAGCAAACAGGTTCCATTGTACTACCTGCCCGTCTTTTGGGAGATATTATTCGAAAGCTTCCTGATGATACTGTTGTCTTTTCTACCGATCAACTGGCTGTCCATATAAAGTGCGGCTTTAGCGATTTTCACCTGATGGGTATGGATGCAGAGGATTTTCCTCAACTACCCACAGTAGATTATCAGAATTCCTTTTCTGTCATGGAACGAACCCTTCGTGCCATGATATCAGAAACTAGTTTTGCCATCAGTGACAATGAAAGCCGGCCCATTCATACTGGGTCACTATTTGAAGTAGAACGAGATCGCTTTACCATTATATCTGTGGACGGCTTCCGTCTGGCACTGCGCAGAGAAGCTGTGGTGGAGAGTGAAGGAGAGTTTTCCTTTGTGGTACCGGGTGGAGCACTCAGTGAAGTAGAAAAAATTTGTAGAGATAGTGAAGAAGCTTCCACTGTTACGGTTGGAGCTAAACACATTCTTTTCCAGATGGGTGATACCATGTTGGTGTCCCGCCGTCTGGAAGGCGAATTTTTGTCTTGGCAAAAAGCAATTCCAAAAGAAAATCCCTTAAAGGTCACAGTCAATACTCGCAGCTTGCTTCAATCCATTGATCGTGTTTCACTCATCATCAGTGAAAAACTGAAAAGTCCCCTGCGCTGCATATTTGGGGAAGGTGAGATCCATTTGTATACAAAAACTGCAATTGGAAATGCCTCAGACTGCTGCCCTGTTGAGGGAAGTGGGGGAGACTTGGAGATTGGCTTCAATAATCGCTATATGATGGATGCCTTGAAAGCGGCACCAGCGGAGTCTGTCCGTTTGGAACTTTCAACTGGAGTTTCACCCTGTGTCATCCTTCCAGCCGAGGGAGAGGAAAATTTCATTTACATGGTACTTCCTGTCCGCTTAAGAGCAGGAGAATAAGGAGTTTAAAATGCAAAAACAGGAGATTGCCATTTCCACCGAATTCATTAAGTTGGAAGGCCTGTTAAAGTTTGCAGGTATCGTGGAGACTGGAGGCGAAGCCAAGGTAATGATTCAGGAGGGAGCCGTCAGCGTAAATGGGGAAGTTTGCCTGATGCGTGGGAAAAAGTTACGACCTGGTGATGTGGTCACGCTGCCTGGCGTTTCTTTGACTATAAAATGAATGTACATTCCATTTTATTAGACGGCTTTCGTAACTATGAAGGATTCTTTGCAGAGTTTTCCCCGGAAATGAATGTAGTTTGTGGAGAGAATGCACAGGGAAAAACCAATCTAGTAGAAGCCATCGGTTTTCTATCTGGCGCAAAATCCTACCGTACCAGAACGGAGCAGGAACTCATTTCCTTTCACCGGCAGGAGGGTTTTCTCAATGCGGAGTTGGAAAGCCGCAACCGTAGCTTTCAGGTTGAGGTATCCCTGAGTCGGCATGCCAGACGTAAAATTTTAGTGAACCATGTCAAGTTAAAGAAGGCAGGGGAACTCGCTGGCCTTCTTCGTACCGTGCTATTTTGTCCGGAGGACTTATCTCTGGTACGAGAAGGGGCGGCGGGCCGCCGTCGCTTTTTGGACCTCTCCATCTCTCAACTTCGCCCTAAATATGCAGAGGCCCTCAGTCACTATCAACGGCTTCTGGATCATAAAACCAGAATTCTACGTGATTTTACGGAAAAACCAGGGCTTTTGGATGTGCTGCAGGAATTTAATGACGGCTTAGCCAAGGCTGGCGCCATCATTATTCATTATCGTGCTCACTTCATCCGCCGTCTACTTGCTTCCGCGGAAGAAATTCAGCGGGATTTTTCAGGTGGTAGGGAAGATCTCTTTTTGATTTATCAGACGGTAAAAACCGTGGATGACCCTCTTGCCCAACCAAGTGTGATTTATCCTCGTCTACTGGAACATCAAAAAAGCCACGAGCAGGCAGAATTTGCGAGCCGATCTTGTCTGTCTGGTCCACATAAAGATGATTTAATTGCCGAAATCAACGGACAGTCGGCAAGACAGTATGCTTCTCAAGGACAAAGTCGTACCATTGCCTTATCTCTCAAATTGGCAGAGCGGGAACTGCACCGTGAGGATACGGGCCAGTGGCCAGTTCTGCTTTTGGACGATGTTCTCTCCGAACTGGACACTCGTCGTCAGGAATTTGTACTGGAACGGATACGGGGTGGGCAAGTGTTCATCACCGGATGTGAGATTCCGGCGCTTAAGCGGACAGAACACAAATGCCTAACCATATCGCAAGGTAAGCTCCAGTAATTATATTTTAAAAAGTGTTCCACAAAATGGTTTCTAAATGTGGATAAACTTTTTGCTTGGGAAGGAGGGAATCTCTTGTACTTACATTTGGGTCAGTCAATGGTTATTCCATTTCGGGATGTCATTGGAATATTTGATCTTGATAACGCGAGCTATTCCCACCTAACCCGAACATTTCTTCGAAAGGCAGAGGAAGAAGGTCGGGTGGTCAATGTCTCAGAGGAACTGCCAAAGTCCTTTGTCCTTTGTCGTAATGATGCAGGTGTGATAAGGGTTTATATCTCGCAGCTGTCTTCTGCAACTCTCCTGAAACGGGCGGAAGCAGATGTGTTCGAAACAAATTAACTCCATGGAGGTATATATGGATCAACTGGAACATAAGACCGTAGTCGATCATGAGTACGGTGCATCGGAAATTCAAGTGCTGGAAGGGTTAGAGGCTGTTCGGAAACGACCAGGTATGTATATTGGTTCTACTTCCTCCTCAGGCCTGCACCATCTGGTTTATGAAATTGTAGATAATGCCATTGATGAGGCCCTTGCCGGATACTGCACTGAAATCTCCGTGGAGATTGATGAAGAAGATGTGATTACCGTTTCTGACAATGGACGTGGAATTCCTGTGGATATTCAGGTTCAGACTGGGCGCCCCGCCATGGAAGTGGTCTTTACCATTCTTCATGCTGGTGGTAAATTCGGTGGCGGTGGCTATAAGGTGTCCGGTGGACTTCACGGCGTGGGTGCGTCCGTTGTGAACGCTCTATCAGAATGGCTTGTTGCTCAAGTTCATAAGGACGGGAAAATTTATGAGATGAAGTTTTCTCGTGGTAACGTCACTCAGGATATCACAGTAGTGGGGGAAACAGATAAACATGGAACCATTGTCAAATTTAAACCGGATGCAGAAATCTTTGAAAATACGGTTTATGATTACAATATCCTGTTCACCCGCATGCGAGAGCAGGCATTTCTCAATGCTGGGCTTAAAATCCGTACGGAGGACCGACGGAGCGGAAAGGAAACCCTCCATGAGCTTTGCTATAAGGGTGGTATTCGGGAGTTTGTCGAATACATTAACCGTAACAAAACCTCTCTTCATAATGAAGTCATTTACATTACAGGGGAGAGGGATGGCTCCATGGCGGAGATTGCCCTTCAGTATAATGACAGCTATAACGAGATTATTCTTTCCTTTGCGAATAACATCAATACACCCGAAGGTGGCATGCACGAGGAAGGCTTTAAGCGGGCACTGACCAATACCATTAACAACTACGGAAAAAAGATTGGTCTTCTGAAGAATGATGATAAGCTTTCTGGTGAAGACTGCCGAGAGGGGCTCACTGCTATCATTTCCGTCAAATTGGAGGAAGCTCAGTTTGAGGGTCAGACGAAAGCCAAGCTGGGCAATTCTGAAATTCGAACCTTGGTAAACGCTGTTGTCGGGGAAAAACTGGAAGTATTTCTAGAGGAGCATCCGGCAGTGGGCCGAACCATCATGGAAAAGGCATTGACCGCCAGCCGAGCCAGAGAAGCTGCGCGAAAAGCAAGGGAAAGTATCCGGCGCAAGAATGCCTTAGAAGGAGCCACTTTACCGGGAAAATTGTCAGACTGCAATGAACGGGACCCTTCTCTTACCGAAGTTTATATCGTTGAGGGTGACTCTGCAGGCGGTTCTGCAAAAGGTGGACGTGATGCGCGATTTCAGGCCATCTTGCCACTATGGGGCAAAATGCTCAATGTGGAAAAGGCTCGTGCAGACAAAGTTTATGGTAATGAAAAGCTGACTCCAGTCATCACCGCGCTGGGTGCGGGCATCGGAGAAGATTTTGACGTTTCAAAGCTTCGCTACCACAAGGTCATCATTATGGCCGATGCCGACGTGGACGGTAGCCATATCAGAACGTTGCTGCTAACCTTCTTCTTCCGCTTTATGAGACCATTGGTGGATGGTGGCTATGTTTACTCCGCGGTACCTCCCCTTTACAAACTGGTGCGCGGAAAGCAAATCCGCTATGCCTACTCGGATGACGAACGGGATCGAGTCTCCACCGAAATGCGGGGAGATAATCCCAACGCTAAGATTGAGATCTCCCGAAATAAGGGCTTGGGTGAAATGGATCCCCATGAGCTTTGGGAAACCACCATGGACCCAGAACACCGAACACTTAAGCAATTTACCATGGCGGATGCAGTTGCCGCTGACGAAATCTTCACCTTGCTCATGGGAGAAAAGGTGGAGCCACGCAAGGAGTTTATCGAACAAAACGCCTGGCGTGTCGTCAACTTTGATTATTAAGGGAGGCACAAAAGCGTGGCGCATAAAGATAAAAAGGCAGATATATCCTATTTAAATCAGATGATTAAAAAGGTAGACCTACGGGAAGAGATGGAGCTCGCGTATGTAGATTATTCCATGTCTGTCATCGTAGGCCGTGCCTTGCCGGATGTGCGGGACGGCCTGAAACCGGTTCACCGCAGAATTCTCTATGCTATGTATGAGGATAACCTCACCCATGACAGACCCTTTAAAAAGTCCGCCACCTGCGTGGGTGACGTGCTGGGTCGCTACCATCCACACGGCGACGCGTCAGTCTATGACGCGCTAGTGCGCATGGCGCAGAATTTTTCCATGCGCTATCCTCTCATTGACGGTCACGGAAACTTTGGTTCCATCGACGGGGATCCCCCAGCTGCTTACCGATATACTGAGGCGAAAATGTCCAGAATTTCCGCCGAGATGATGCGGGATCTAGAAAAAGAAACGGTGAACTGGGACCCCAACTTTGATGAGCAGAGAAGGGAACCTAGAGTTCTGCCCTCCCGTTTTCCAAATCTGCTGGTCAATGGTTCTTCCGGCATTGCTGTCGGCATGA
>JAQSXW010000058.1 GCA_029256465.1 Evtepia sp. | reverse complement strand
CTTTCAGCCCTACGATATGGAATCTCTCCGTGCAAGCTTTGTTGGCATGGCTTACACCATTCTGATTTTTGCGTTTCTTTCCTCCCTCGCGCTCCTCTATGCGCTGACCTTACTGGCTCGGCATGAGGTTTTGGAGCGAGAGCATCAAGTGATGGAGCTTCGGGAGATTTATTACGAAGGGCTGAAGCGGGAACAGAATCAGGTCCACACACTACGCCACGATTTGCGCAATCATCTCAGTGTGTTGCAAGGACTACTGGAGCGTGGTGAGGAGGAAAAGGCGCAGGACTATTTGCAGGAACTTGCTCAGTCGCCCGCACTGTGCGGAGTCAAACGCCTGTGTGAAAATGAGGTCGCGAACGTGGTGCTCTCGTGCAAACTGGAAATCATGCAGAGAAAAGGCATGACCGCCGATTTCGCAGTTTTTTTGCCAGCGCAGACAGGTATTTCTGACATTGACTTGTGCTCGCTACTGGGCAATGCGCTGGATAATGCCATCGAAGGAGCAGAACAGGCAGAGGATAAGCGGATTACGCTACGGATTCGGACAGATAAGGGAATGCTCATGTTGCGCCTTAATAATGCACTCGGAGCTGAGACCTTAGAAAATGATCAATTTGTGACGACGAAGCCAGATAAAAGGAAGCACGGGTTTGGGCTGCCTGGCATGCGAGAGATTGCACAGCACTATGGAGGCTACTTGGAGGCAAATGCGCATAATGGGAGCTTCGAGCTCGTTGTTTGCCTTCCTTATGTGAAAGTAAATGAATCATGAAAGACGCACAGAGGGTACTCCCTCTGTGCGTCTTTGTATCAATAAAAAGCACAACCCCCCACTCGTCCAACGCGAATGGGGGGCTACACCTGCACTTCAATTGTTGTCAACAAATATACCTCGATTTTCCTTAGATTTGGATTTGCTCAGATAGAGGACTGCCTTTGCTTCTGCCGAAATCCCGTGAGGTAAGACCTTTGCTTTGCAAGTTACCCAAAACTCAAGTTTGCACCTTCCGTCACCTATTTGGAAGCGGTTGCCTCCAAGGTTTTTTCTCGTGCTACTCACGATTGTGAGTATGGTTTGGTATCTGCCTAGGTAGGTTTTTTGACCCGACTTTTGATTTCGACATTGCTGAACGCATTCAGACTTGGGTCCTTATCTAAAAAGTTGGGTAAGTAAGAAACTCTGCATTGGACTCACCCTCCTTTACTGTCTCAATTGTACAACGGGGCGAATCGAATGTCAATAGAAACTAGTGAAATCATATAAAATTATTTCTGAGGAATGGGAAGAACCACTCCGTCTGTCAGTTTCACAAAGGCAACTTCATCAAGGGAGATTGGTGCAGAAAAATGCCAAGTATAACTCGCGTTACCTCCACCGCTAGCGCCCCCTCGCACGGTTCTACCATCCTTCATGATGATCACTGGGTGTAGAAAAGAAATTGTGTTTCGCTCAGAATTGGGCGTCGCCTTACCGCTACAGTATAAGGAGAACTCAGAAAGAGCAACAGAGTTAATTTCCGCCTCATAAAATATCGGCTTCATCTCATAGGACGTGTAATCGAACCAGCTATATTCGCTGACAGTCATCGGTTCTTGGACGAGCTCTATGACATTACCTTCATCGTGAAATAGAACTCCAAAATCCCACGCTCCCTCAATCAGGCTGCTTTTCTCTCCGTTTTCAGACATCACCTGAATATTCTCCAGATGCAGCGTGCGTACAATGCCATTGTCAAATTGATAATCTAAGCCTGGGTAATAGTCGAATTCTGTGGTCAGCAGCAAAGAGTAGCGGTGATCGGTAGGATTGCCATCCTCCAAAGTCTCAGATGACCACCCGTTCTGGGTAATTGGAGCTTGATTATCGTTCATTTTCAACTCATACTTTTCGAAGGAGTACCCTTGACCTGCATTCATGCTCTCAGGCAGTTCCACATCCAACCAATAATAGGTGGAAAGGCCATTCCCGCAAACGGAGCGAAGGGTGATCTTGACACCTGCATCCTCAGCCACAGCAGAGGTAATTGCGGTGCTGTTTTTAATAATTTTTGCCTGCTTCACGGATAGCTCCCGTGTTGGAATCCTTGTAAAGTAGGCTTCCATCCAAGCAGTGTCATTTGGCAAAGTAGGTGTTTTTTGCTGTTCCATGATCAGAATGGCGAAAATAGAAGCTGCAGCAAATAGGACAATGAGGAATATAGGAGCGAGCAGTGGATGAAGTGTTTTTTGGTTCGGTGTTTGTATCATCATAAATTTCCCCCTTATCAATATGATAGTTTACGAAATGGGAATGAGTACATCATCCGACAATTTCACAAAGGCAACTTCCTCAAGGGAGATCGGGACGTCGAAATCCCAACAAAGATCACCGTTAGTATCACTGTTACTACCACCGCTGGGATTCGCTCGTACGGTTCTACCGTCCTTCATGATAATCCATTGCCCCATGCCATCAAGTGTACTTTTTTTTGTGTTGGGTGTGAGCTCATAGCTGCAATATAGGGAAAACTCGGAAAGAAAAACCGAGGTAACCTTTGCTTCAAAATACGTTTTATCCCAGTAGTCAGATCCATGAATGGTAACCGGTTTCGAAATGAGATCAACGACCTTGCCTTCATCACGAAATAGAACTCCAAAGTCCCACTGTCCTTTTATTGTTTTGACCACCTTGAAATCTTTAGAGTAAACTTGAATATTCTCTAAATGTAACGTGCGGGTAATGCCATTGTGAAAGGAATAGTCAAAGCGAAACGAATACTCAAAGTCTGAGGAATGCGCTATCTCTGTTTTCATCAAAAAGGTGTAGTGCTGATCCCTTGGATTGTCATCATCGAGTGGCATTAAGGAACCACCCTTATTTTTAAGCTGAGCATTTTCATCGTTCGTTTTTAGCTCGAATTTTTCAAAAGACCAACTTTTGATTTCCTCGGGAAGTTCTACATCGAGCTTGTAATAGGTGATGTAGCCATTTCCGCAAACGGACGCAAGGGTTACCTTAACACCAGCGTCTTCTGCAACAGAAGAGGTCATGACTGCGCTGTTTTGAATAATCTCTGCCTGTTTCTCTGACAGCTCAATGGGCGGATACCTTGTAAAACTCATCCAAGCTAGTTGATTCGTTGCTTCCCGTTGCTGTTCCATTAGCGGAATTGAAGCAAAAGATACTGCAGCAAATAGGACGATGAGGAGTATTGGAGCGAGCAACGGATGCCATGATTTTCGGGCCGGTGTTTGCATCATCATAATTCCCCTTTTTAATGGTGATAAAACAACAGATGGTAGACTGGATTTCGCAACGGTTATGTAAATAATAATATAATATGATGGTACTACGGATTTTACGCATTGTAAAGCTTATAGTAAAAGTCGCCCCCCAATTGTCTAGGGGGGCGACTTTGCTCAATCGTGAGGTCTGACTTCATTCACATTTCGCTTTTTCCCGATCTTGTAGAGTAGTAGAATTGCCAGGATCATGAAGGGAAGACCGCCGATGACACCGGTGATGGCTGGACCCATGAGCGGATTATACCCCGCCTTTACCATCGAGAGTGGCAGTCCCGCTCCAGCGTTTACCGCGGAATGGATCATGGCCGCCGGAATGGCACTTTCCAATCGGATGGACACAAAGCCTTCGACCACACCCAGAACAACACAGAATACGATCATGGCCAAAATGCCGAGCCATGGGTAACCGAAATAATTGACACCGTAATTATGCCCCATTACAATCACGGGCGTATGCCATAAGCCCCAGATGACGCCTGTCAAGACCAATGCGACGCGGTCAGAGTAACATTCACGCAGTTTGGGAAGGAGATAACCTCTCCAGCCAAGTTCCTCGCCCATGGTTGGAATCAAATTGATGACGGGCCCTATGAGGAGCACCTGCAGGATGGAAATGAGAAGCAGTTGCTGTGCAGAGAAGCCTATTCCTTTCGAGGCGCTTAACTCTTTTAATACGGTCAGTTGCGGATCGAATGATCCGGGGTTTAATAGAAAGTACACCACTGCACTGAGGAGAAGTAAGATGGTGGGGACAAAGTAAATAAGAAGGTATGCTCTCTTGTGCCCTTTGAAGTGCGGGCGCAGATACATATTCTGAAAGCCTTCTTTTGTCATGAGCCTTGTTAGGATGTTGCTGATCGCCGGTGCAAACATTGCTGCCATCAAAATGAGGATCGACAAACCACTGCCGTAGGTGAGCCCCAAGAGCGGGATCATGAAAAACAGAATCCAAGCAAGAACGGTAGCCAATGTGATAAAGAGTAAGAGTCGTTTTTTCGTTGCCATCGTTTGGCCTCCTAACAGAGGCTCTGCAGCCGATCCAAGATACTTTGAAAGCGAACATCTTGGGAGAGCTCAGAAAATGCTGGATTTTGGGCAATGACGGTCACCATGCTTTTGCGAATGGTTTTTTCATCCCGAGGAAGGTCACAACCTAGGTCTAGCTGATCCATCCAGCTTTCCAGTAGGTCAAAAAAGTCGTCTCCGTGCAGGAGCAGGGGATAGATGTCACTCGTGACGATTTCAGCATAATGCTGTAGCATCGCAAGCGCCTTGTCATGGTTTTCCTGTACAAGGTATCCCTGTGCTGCAGAAAGATATAAGCCAACGAGCACACCTGGGTGAAGATGCCTCATATCAAAGGCTTCCGCAACACAAAAGGCGCGCCTAAGCACCTCATCAAATTGGAAAGCATCATCCATACACAGAGTAAGGTAAGCCGGGAAAAAGTTAAATAGGACAATGATATTCTGATAAATCCCGACCTGCAGTACAGATTTTGCTTCCTTAATTCGTCCCGTCATTTGGTAGGCGGATGCGAGAAGGGACTCCGGAGGCAGCGCCGGTGCGATCGTTCCATCCAATAGCTCCAAGACTTTAGGTGCCTCTCCAGATACGAGGTTGCAGAACGCTTCCATGTATAAAGCTTGCTTTTTCAGAGACACATCGTCGCTTTCCTCTTTGACCCGAACAAACAGCGCTTTGGCCTCAGCAAGTAAAATGTCCGCTTTTTGCTTATCCTGCAAGAGTTCTACATGGTTTACCATTAAGCTTCCCATTTGCAGCAGCAAGGGAAAGCAGGAGTAATACTTTTTGAGGATGGCCCGACAGTCCCCTAGCACGGAGTCAAATGGTTTGCTCGCAAAGTCAGCCGAAAGTCTCCGGTAAAGCTTTTGAATGTCACCTTTCGTCATTTGTGGATGATAATCAATTAACTCATCAATGCTAATGTTAAAGTACGTTGCCAGTAGGGGAAGCAGGGTAATATCAGGGTAGCTTTGCTCTGTTTCCCATTTGGATACGGATGCCTTCGAAACTCCCATATAATTGGCCAGCTCCTCCTGCGTGATTCCGTTTTCCTTACGCATCGTGACCAATACTTTTGCGATATTGATTTCCTTCATATGAATCACCTCTGGGTTTATCTTACCTGCCTTACCAAAGGAATGCAATGGAGCGAAAGTTGATACTGGTTGAAAAAATCAACCTGTGCGATACTTGTGGTTTACTTGGTGTAGATAGAAAAGGGCGAAGTTTTCGGTTTTGAGTACCGAAAACTTCGCCCTTGTTTGATCTATATGACGTTACTTTGCTTCCTTAGCCATTTGGACAGAAGCAATGAATTTTTCCTCCATGCTCTTGCTCGGCTTCTGACCCAGAAGGCTCACGAGAACAATGGCAATCGTTGACAGCACAAATGCAGGTAGTAGCTCGTAAATTCCCGTGAAGGCGAGGAACTGCTTCCATAGAATGACAACCAAGAATCCCGTAATGATTCCGGCAATTGCACCATTTCGTGTGGTGCGTTTCCAGTAAAGACTGAGGATAATGAGGGGGCCGAACGCAGCACCCAGTCCACCCCAGGCGTACTGAACCAGACGGAAGACA
>JAQSXW010000057.1 GCA_029256465.1 Evtepia sp. | reverse complement strand
AGCAGCCCCCATTCGGTCGTACGCATTAAGGAGCTTAATGGTGGTAGGAAGATAATAGCTCATAAATTTACGAATCTGGGACAGTTTCTCTGGATGAGCAACTACATGATCAATGATCTTTGCGGCAGTGATCTCTAGTACATCGA
Source organism: Evtepia sp. (assembly GCA_029256465.1). Taxonomy (GTDB): domain Bacteria; phylum Bacillota; class Clostridia; order Oscillospirales; family Oscillospiraceae; genus Evtepia. The sequence continues at coordinate 5,766 of JAQSXW010000057.1, read as the reverse complement.
TCTGAGCAGAAATGTCTGGGTCTTCGATATTGTCATTCAGACGACGCATCTCACTGATGGCTCGATTCCGTTCCTTAATGAGTGCATCAATCTTCGGGTCTACTGCAGGTTCGGATTCTGTGGAGGTTTCCTTTTTTTCTTCTGCTTTTGGCTCAGCAGGTTCTGGATCGGGAAGCTCAAATACACGGGTGGGCCAAATTCCGTAGGCTATGATGGCAGCTGCAAGTGAAACAATGACAGCAGTAATGTAGTGGCTGGGTGCATATAGGTCCAAGAACAAAGCGAAAAACAACCACACTGCAGCAACAGAATAAAAAGGCGCTACAGAACGTTTCTTAATTTTTGCCATGCAGAAACAAGCCCTTTCAAGAAAAAGTACAGTAAATGCCTTAAAATAAAGACATGTTTACTTTAATAGAATATAATATTATTGTACCTGTATCCATATGAGGTGTCAAGGAAAATGGAAAGCTTTTCGTTGACAGGCAAAGGGAAAAAAGATAGAATAGTGGGTAGATTTTTGTGATTTCGGCATGCTTTTAGACAGCACAATGCCGCCCGACGGGGGAAATCCCCGCGGACGGCTATATGATGCGGCGAGCACCCAGGTCGTTGCCGTCGGGGCCGGGTTGTGGGAAGATAAAGAGGGAAAAACCGACCGCTGTCCCGGGGCTACCCGAGAGGCGATGCCTCACGTTGATCCGCTTGTCGTATCCTATGCGGCAACGGTAAACCCGGTGCATTGGCCCCCTCTGGCTCAGGGTTAACGTCTTGAAGGTTTATTGCCTTTTTTACAAAGGAAGGATTGAGTGATATGGTAAAAATTGCGCCCTCACTTCTTTCAGCAGATTTTGGAAATTTAGCCCGAGATATTGAGCGAGTAAAAACAGCGGACTGGCTTCATATCGATGTGATGGACGGCAGCTTTGTTTCTAACATTACCATTGGTGTTCCAGTTGTGAAATCAATTCGCAAAATCACGGACATGTTTTTGGATGTACATTTAATGATAGAAAAGCCTTCACGCTATATTTCTGCGTTTGCGGATGCAGGAGCGGATCTGCTCTCCATTCATTTGGAAGCGGATATGCCACCGGGCATTCAGGAAGCATTGCGAATCATGGATGAAAAACAGGTGAAAAAGGGAATCGTACTTCGTCCGATTACCTCAGCTGAAGCGGTGCTTCCGTACTTGGAGCAAGTGGATTTGGTACTGGTGATGACAGTAGAACCCGGCTTTGGCGGCCAAGCCTTTATGGAAGACCAATTGTCAAAGATTGCGGCCATCCGCCGCTATATTGAGCAGTATCATCCCGGCTGTTATCTGCAGGTAGATGGCGGGGTTGATCCTAAGACTGCGAAACAGGTCATCGAGGCTGGAGCTGATGTGTTAGTTGCTGGTAGTGCTATCTATGGCGCTTCGGATGTAGAAGCTGCGATTGCTGCCCTACGGGGTGATCAGAGAAAGTAGAGGATAAGGTGCATGGAGTTTTTTCCCCCAGCGTTGGAGAGAATGACAGAGCAATTTGCTCGTTTGCCCGGTGTCGGGTATAAGACGGCCCAAAGATTAGCCTTTTTTATGTTGTCCTTACCAGTAGAGGAAGTGGAGGCGTTTTCACAGGCGATGCTGCACGCTAAGCGAACAATTGCACTTTGCCCCTTTTGTCAGAATTTGACGGAAGGGGATGGGCCTTGTCCAATTTGTGCGGATAAGAAGCGGGACGAGAATGTGATTTGTGTGGTGGCTGATCCGAAAGATGTCATTGCCTTGGAACGTTCTCGTGAGTTTCGTGGACGCTATCATGTACTGCATGGGGTCATCTCTCCGATGAACCATGTGGGCCCGGATGATCTTTATATCAAATCTTTGATTGAGCGGGTATCGAAAGAGGAGATTCAAGAGGTGATTATGGCCACAAATCCGGATACAGAAGGAGAAGCCACGGCAATGTATCTTTCTCGCTTGTTAAAACCATTTGGTGTTCGTGTCACTAGGTTAGCTTATGGGGTTCCCGTTGGAGGGCATTTAGAATATGCCGACGATGCCACGCTGATGAGAGCATTGGAAGGCCGACGAGAGATGTAATTTAGAAAAGGTAGGCGGTTGCCTACCTTTTTTGTTCAACAGGATTGTTAAAGTTCCGCTAGTTTCCGATATTTGTGTATGATATACTGTGAACAAAACACCCAGATGCAAGTGGAAGGAGTTGGTGAGGATATGGTGAAGAATCAAATTAATGTAGCATCCGTGCAGTTTGATCCTCACATTTTGGAGAAGGAATATAACCTCAATAAAATTGAAGAACTAACCCGTAAGGCGATTACCGATCATAATTGCGACCTCATTGTGTTCCCTGAAGCTGCGATTACTGGGTATGGCTTCAGAAGCATTGAAGAGGCAAGACAAGTTGCCGTTGAGAAGGACGGCCCAGAACTTCAGCGATTACACCGACTTGCTTCAGAAAAGATGGTTTCTCTTGTGGTTGGCACAGTAGAAAAAGAGGACGATCATATTTACAATACGGTATTTTTCCTTGAGCCTGACGGCACTGTATTTTTCTATCGAAAAAGCCATTTGCCTTTTTTAGGAGTCGACCGCTTTACCGAAGCAGGAGATTGTGCGGCTGGAGTGTTTGATACTCGTTTCGGAAAAATTGGTATCATGATTTGTTATGAACTTCGTTTTCCAGAATCGGCCAGAGTGGCTGCATTGAATGGAGTTCGCCTCATTCTGCAGCCAACTAACCTGCCTAGGGGAGGGGAGAGCCATCCAGATTTTCTCATTAAAGCAAGAGCTTGCGAAAATAGGGTATATTTTATCAGCTGTAATCGCTGTGGAACAGAGCGCGGTTTTTTCTTTATCGGCCGGTCTCAAATTATAGACTATGACGGTAACGTATTGGCTGAGTGCACATCGGAAGAGGAGATCATATCGGCAAGTATCAATTTAACCCCTTGTGAAAACAAGGATATCATTAGTGCGCCTGGAGAGAGAGAACTGTATCTATTTCGTCACAGACGTTGGGATTTGTACAAGAAACTCGCGCAAGAGCCAGATGAACATGGATTTATCCTTTCTGATTAAAAAAGAAGCACGCAAATTGCGTGCTTCTTTTTTGGTTACTTTTTACGGTTTCACAAAGTCAGAGATAAAAGGGAAGATCCCTTTTATACCAGGTAAAATTTATCAGGTGAGAATCATACTCCAAAGGCTTTGCGAGAGCCGTTTTTCCTATGCTCCGTTAGATCTTAGTGCAGGCCTAAGATGTGAGGGTACAACAGGAAGAACGAAATAATGCCGATGGTCAAATTGCAAACGCCAGCAAGCTTGGTCAGAGCAGGTTTCTCGGTGTACCAGCCAAACGCTAAAGTGAGCAGCAAGACGTCGATGACTGCGAGGTCAATGCCCAGAGGCCAAATAAGACCGATTTCGAAAGCATGCATTGTAAAGAGAATGACGATTGCCAAGCCACAAAGGAAGAAGTGCGCAATGACCTTCTTATCGCCTCCCTTCAAGAAGAAGAACGCAACTACAAGCCAAAAGAGGCCAAAGAAACAAAAAACGTTACCTAAATATTTGCTGTGATCACCGCCGACAGAAAAGAGGAACATCCAGATTCCAGTGAACAGTTGGCAGAAGGATCCACAGAAGAGAGCGATATATCCAAGGCTACGATGTAATTTTTCATGATCGGTGTTTTTTGTGATGCCAACGCCGACCTGCTCTAAACCAAAGCAGATAACCGTTGCAAATAAACCAAATACACCAATTGCTTCAGGATTGACAGGCATAATGAGTATTGCCCCTTTCATTTGTTGAAATTGTCGTTATGAAACCGAAAAGTCGAACACAATCTTATCTAGATTTGAATAGCTTGTCAATCTAAATATGAACAAAAAATGAATTCCAGAAAAATCGACAAGAAAAGTGAAAAAATATGAATAAAAATGATTATAATCCCCAAACGATTTATGCTTCATATCTTATGATTTTTCTTGCTTTTCTGAGCAGTTTTGCTACAATAATAACAATAGACCGTGTCGGTATTTATTTTATTTGAAATAAAATCCAAGATGAAGGAGACAGCATCATGTCGTCTAAACTTTTTACACCTGGAAAAATCGGAACCCTTTCGCTGAATAACAGGCTGATTCGATCTGCAACCCAAGATCCTTTTGGTCAGCCAGACGGAACTGCAAATGAGGCACAGATCACTTTGCACAAAGAAATTGCAGGTAGCGGTGTTCCACTGATTATCACTGCTTATACTTATATATCTCCCGATGGAAGAGCAACCGATATTCAGGTTGGTTTTTGTAATGAAGAACATTATCAGAGTCAAAAGAAAGTGCTGGATGCCGTGCACGAACAGTGCGGAAAAATGATTCTTCAAATTAACCATGCGGGGCAGAACGTATACTTTATGCCAAATTTGGAGGATCCTACACCACTGGCACCTTCCGGCAATATGAAGGCTCCTAATGGACTGATGACTCGTGAAATCACAAAAGAAGATATGGATCGCCTTTGCAATGACTACGTTGCTGCAGCGGTTAAGGGTAAGGAACTGGGCTTTGATGGCGTACAGCTGCATTGTGCCCATGGATATCTTCTGAATCAGTTTATGGACCCGAACTACAACAAGAGAGAAGATGAGTTTGGCGGTTCCGCAGAAAATCGTTTCCGCTTTATTCGCAGAATCCTAATTGCCATGCGTGAGGCGCTGGGAAAAGAGTATCCCATCATCGTCAAGATGAATACCAACTGTGCAGGCGAAGCTGATGATGCTTATGGGGAGGATCTGATCTATTTCTGCAAGCAGTTTGAGGAATTGGGTGTCGATGCCATCGAACTCTCCGGGTTTGATTGGATTGCTCAGGGAAAGCAGAAGAACCATAACTACTACATGCAAAGAGCAAAAGCTGTGCGCGCCGCTGTGAACATCCCACTGATTTTTGTCGGTGGTGTTCGTACTCAGGCTGACATTGAAACCGCTCTTGGTGCAGGGATGGACTTTATCTCCATGTCTCGTCCTTTCATCTCCCAACCGGACCTGATCAAGCATTTGGCAGCAGGCGAAGATTCTCGATGCCAAAGTTGCTCCAAGTGCTTCGTACTTTGGGAACGCGAAGGCAGACGCTGCGTTCTACATGATAAGCCGGAAGAAAAAGCATAAGTCAATACTGATCAGAAACGCCTTGCTTCAAAAGCAAGGCGTTTTTTTGCTATTCGTTGCGCTAATGAGAATTATTTGAGGAGTTGTGTGTCAAACTAAGCGGAAGAATTAGCTTGAGGTGGATTATGGATTTTTTTACATTATGCTTGACCGCACTTCTGTCTTTTGTCGCCCTTTTTATTATTGCGAAGTTGTTAGGCCACAAGCAGATTTCTCAGATGGATTCTTTTGATTATATCACCGGGATTACCATTGGCTCGATTGCAGCTGAGATGGCAACCGAACTTGAGGCGCCTTGGAAACCTTTTACGGCAATGGTTATCTATGGCATTATCACTGTGCTACTGAGTATCATCGCAATGAAATATCCAAGATCGCGCAAATATCTCAATGGTACGCCTACCATCATCTTGGATTCAGGGAAGCTATCCCGAGAAAACATGAAAAAAGCTAAGCTAGATCTCAGTGAATTTATGATGATGTGCCGTCAGCAAGGCTACTTTGATCTGAGTAACATCCAGACTGCAGTGTTTGAAAGTAATGGTAAGCTCAGTATTTTGCCAATTAGTAAAAATCGGCCCACAACACC
>JAQSXW010000056.1 GCA_029256465.1 Evtepia sp. | reverse complement strand
GGAGATGTGGACACAAGATGGGCACGCAGGAAGCTAGATTGGGGATTTTGGGCGGCATGGGTCCGCAGGCAACCCAGATTTTTTACCAACGGATCATTGATCGTACGCAGGCCGAGCGGGATCAAGAGCATGTTCCCACGCTCATTTGGAGTGATACGCAGATCCCGGATCGGACGGCCTCTATCCTCAGTGGAAATGGAGAGACTGTGTATGACCGCTTACGATCGGATGCGCGGCTTTTGGAGCAGGCAGGTTGCACGATCATTGCCATTCCCTGCAACACCTCTCATTATTTTGTGGAGCGCCTTGGAACGGAAGTGCAGATTCCTATTCTCAATATGATAAAAGAGACCGTACGGCGGATCCGTGAAGGCGGGACCCCAAAGGTTGGGATTTTGGCCACCGATGGTACCGTGCAAATGGGACTCTATCAGAAAGAGTGTGAGAGAGCAGGACTATGTAGCGTTGTGCCGCCAGAAGACATTCAGAAACTGGTGATGTCGGTCATCTACGATGAGATCAAACGCGGGGAGCCTGGCAGCCGGGAAAAGTTCTCTCAAATTGACAGAGCCATGCGGGACCTTGGCTGTGACTGTGTGATTTTAGGCTGTACAGAGCTTTCCGTGTACCGAACCTACCATAATCTTCCGGCTTTCTATGTGGATGCGATGGAGGTTTTGGCGGAATGCGCCATTATCCATTGCGGCAAGAAGCTGCGGAATATCTAAGCGCCAGCGAGCAAGAGAGGAGTAACATGAACCGGAACTATCATCTTTTTGGGGATTACCTTCAGCTGTTGCAGCGGAAGGGGCTGCTTAGACAACCCATTTCCGGCGGAGATCTGTCCCGTCGGGTATTACTGGTGTCCTGTGATTCCCGTGCGGTGGGTAAGGACACCCTTTTTATCTGCAAGGGTGCACATTTCGAGGTCTCTTATCTGCAAAGTGCCGCAGAGCGGGGTGCGTTTGCCTACTTGTCTGAGCAGGTGTATCCGGAGGTAAAGCTTCCCTGCGTGTTGGTGACGGACATTCGAGATGCCATGGCGCTCCTGGCAGATTATTACTACGAGCATCCCAGTAGCAAACTGAATGTCGTGGGAATCACCGGAACAAAGGGGAAATCCTCTACTGCCTATTACCTTAAGTATATTTTTGATGAGTATCTTACTGCAAATCGCAAGCCAGAAAGCGGTGTCATTTCCTCTATTGATACCTATGACGGGGTTGAGCGATTTGAGTCTCATCTCACCACGCCTGAACCGTTGGACCTTCAGCGGCATTTTCACAATGCGGTATCCTCTGGAATTGAGTACCTCACCATGGAAGTCTCTAGTCAGGCACTGAAATATGGGCGGGTTCAGGACGTAGACTTTGCCGCTACGGTGTTTTTGAACATCGGCAAGGATCACATTTCCCCAATTGAACATCCGGACTTTGAAGATTACTTCAGCTCAAAGCTTAAAATTTTTTCTCAAGGTGCCGTTTCTTGCGTAAACTTGGATAGTGATCATGCCCAGCGAGTAGTGGAAGTGGCGGAGCAAGGAGGTCGACGAGTCATTACCTTCTCGGAAAAGGACGCTTCTGCTACAGTGTTTGCGTCTCAGGTCCGCAAGAGCGGCAATGATATTTTGTTCCGGGTGAAAACACCTCGATACAGCCGGGAGTTCCGGCTTACCATGCCAGGTCTTTTTAACGTCCAGAACGCACTGGCAGCTTTGGCGGTATGTGAAGGCTTGGGAATTCCGGAGCAGTATGCATATGCTGGCCTTATGAAGGCTCGTGTTCCCGGACGAATGGAGATCTATGCAAATGCCAACGAGCAGGTGATCTCCATTGTGGATTATGCGCATAATCGGCTCTCTTTTGAGAAACTATTCCAGTCAGTGCAGGAGGAGTATCCTGGTCGCCGAATCGTGACGGTATTTGGTTGTCCGGGCAAAAAGGCCTTTGATCGCCGACGGGATTTAGGTGAAATCTCCGGCCGCTATTCAGATTTGGTGATCATTACGGAAGAAGATGCAGGAGAGGAGCCAGTGCTAGAAGTCTGCAAAGATATTGCCCAGTGGGTGGAAAAGGAAGGCTGCGATTTCTCTATTGAGCCGGATCGTGGGGAAGCCATCCGTCAGGCAATTATGGGCTGTGAAACCCCATCCATCCTCCTGATCACTGGCAAGGGTGCTGAAACCAGACAAAAACGAGGGACGGAGTATATTGACTGCCCTTCCGATGTAGAATATACACAGACATTTTTACAGGAATATGACGTAAAACATGGTATGGATGGCATGAGTAAAGTGCGAAGCCTCTTGGACGTGCTCCCTGTTCTACGTCGTTATGCGGGAAGAACCATTGTGGTTAAGTACGGCGGCAGTGCCATGGGCAGTGAATCTACGGACAGTATTTTGCAGGATGTGGCTGCCTTGCAGTCGGTTGGCGTACGAGTTGTTCTGGTGCATGGTGGTGGTAAGGATATTTCTGCCCTACTGGATCGATTGCACATTGAGAGTCACTTTCAAGATGGCTATCGGGTGACAGATGAGCCGGTTCTGGAAGCGGCAGAGCTTGCCCTTTCTGCCAAGGTGAACAAGGCCATTGTAACAGGTCTCTCTGCATTGGGGGCGAAAGCCTGCGGAATCTCCGGACGGGACGGCGGCCTGATAATAGCAGAGGCAAAGAACCCGAAATTGGGCAGGGTTGGGGAGGTCACAGAAGTGAACCCGTCCCTACTCAATCTACTGCTTGACGGCGGTTTTCTACCGGTACTATCTCCTATGGCACAGGGCCGTGACGGGTCAGCTTACAACTGCAATGCCGATGATGTTGCCCGCGTAGTGGCAGAAGCAATGGGTGCGGACAAGCTCATATACCTCACCGATACCAACGGTATTTTGGTGGACAGCCAGAATCAAAGCACAAGAATTGCCTCCATGAGCCTCCATTACGCCCGGGAGCTGATGCGGGACGGCCTGATTATCGGAGGAATGATTCCTAAGACGGAAAACAGCATTCACGCAGTAGAGCATGGTGTCTCCACGGTTACAGTTTTAGATGGACGGATTCCTCACGCACTGCTTCTGGAGGCGATTTCTGAGCAGTCGCTGGGGACTACCATCGAGCGCTAAAACGCGTATTAGAAAAAAGGAAGAACAACTATGTATGAACAAATGACCCTCCCTAATGGGGTTCGGGTGGTGACGGAGCAAGTAAATTCAGTGCGTTCAGCCGCAATTGGGATATGGGTTGGCACCGGCTCTCGGCAGGAAAAGGCCGGAGAAGGGGGTGCAGCCCACTTTATTGAACACATGCTCTTCAAAGGAACCGCAACACGCTCCGCAGCGGATATCGCTAGGGAGACGGATGCGATCGGCGGCCAGATTAATGCATTTACCACCAAGGAATGTACCTGCTTTTATGCTAAGGTTTTGGATAACCATGTGGAGCAAGTGCTCGACATTTTGTGGGATATGGTCTACTGCTCACGGTTTGACCAGAAGGATGTAGAAACGGAGCGAGGCGTCATTTTAGAGGAGATTGGCATGTATCAGGATGCTCCGGATGATCTCTGCGCCGAGCGGCTATTTGCGGCAGTGTATCAGGGTTCCTCTCTGGGACGCCCTATTCTGGGAAAGGCGGCCACGCTGAACAAGTTTACCGGAGAATATCTTCGTGACTATCAGAAGCGGCATTACTGGCCGGAAAACACGGTGGTTTCTCTCTCCGGCAGCTTTCCGCCATCCGTAGTGCAGGAAATCAAGACACGCTTTTCCACGTTGGAAAGCGGGAAGGCACCCTCGTACCGTGCCGCTATTTATCAGCCTGCGGTGACGATTAAGCGAAAGACGACAGAGCAGAATCATCTGACGCTGGCATTTCCAGGCCTTAGCTATTTAGCACCGGAACGTTTCACACTTCAGCTACTATCCTCCATTCTGGGTGGCGGGATGTCATCTCGGCTATTTCAGGAGGTAAGGGAAAAGCGGGGACTTTGCTATTCCGTTTACAGCTATGGGGCGGGACATGAAGACACCGGCGTATTTAATGTCTATACTGCCCTGAACCGGGAGATGGAAAAGGAAGCACTCTCTACTATCTGTACGGTCATCGAAGGTTTTGTAGCACACGGGCCAGAACAAGAGGAGCTTGACCGGGCGCGGGAACAGTCCAAGGCCAATGTGCTGATGGGATTGGAATCCACCCAGTCTCGCATGAGCCATATGGGCCGCTCGCTCCTCTTTGCGGGGGAAATTTTAAGTCCAGAGGACATTATTGAGGCGTATGACAGTGTGACACGTCGAGATGTGATGGATTTAGCGTGCGAGATTTTCCGCTTTGAGAATGCCTCTCTATCTGCTGTAGGCAAGGTGGCACCGAAAGAGGACTATGAGGCATTTTTAAAAAGAACATAATTCCCAGTCAGGTAAATTTTCAGGGTGTGTATCGGAGAAGAACCGATACACACCCTGTTTTGTTTCTATACTATTGAATTGCATCAATGACGATTTGATTCCTTTTGTTGTATAGTGTCTTGAAACCAAAATACAGCGAACCAAAGGAGGAGAGGCAGACAACAGTACAAATGGCAATCATAATGGCAATCTGATACAAAATTGCTGTGGAGGGCAAGGTTCCAGACAGAATCTGACCCGTCATCATCCCGGGCAATGCCACGATCCCCATGCCAAGCATCGAGTTCAAGGTGTGCAAAAGAGCGGTTTCCAGAGCCTGCCTAACGAAGGGAAGGAGAATATTCTGTGGCGTTGCCCCTACATTTAATAAGGCATTTAACTTGACCCGTTGCCCATCCAGACTCTCCCGAAAGGTTTTCACACCCAACGTAGCACCCGTCATGGTATTACCCATGATCATCCCAGCGATGGGAATGACATATTGAGGATTAAAGATGCTTTCTCTTACCACGATGCAGACGAAAAAGGCCATGATAGATAGTCCGGAAAACGCGATGGAAAGACCGATGATGGTCTGAAATCGTGGGTTGAGTCCTTTGTTTTTGGAAAGAACCCTGTGAATAGAGAACCCCGTCATGAGGGCAACATATAAAAGGGTAAAGAGTGGATGGGGATGCTGAAACAGATAGGTCAGAATCCATCCAGCTAAGGTAAGTTGGACGGTCATTCGGATGCTTGCCACAATCAGAAGTTTCGATTGCTCTATATGGCATTTTTTCATGACGAGAAGGACAAGAAGTAACAAAAGATAAATCAATGAAAACTGAAGTAATTGTATTTCTACGATCCCGCTCATTCTGAAGCCTTCTTTTGTAACACAATCTCACCATCTGCGTACATCTCGATTAACCTTTTGTTGTGACAGATCACGACTAAGGTGATCTGATTTTCCATGCAGAACGATTTGAGCTGGGAAAAAAAGCGGATAGAAGTGACATCGTCTAAAGCGGCGGTGGGTTCATCCAGCATCAAAGCCTTTGGCAGAAAGGAAAGACAGATCGAGAGAAATACACGCTGACGTTCTCCACCTGACATGACTTGGCATTTGGTATCCAGTGGAAAGTCTGCGCAACAGATCGAGAGGTAGTCTCGCATTTTAGTTTCCGAGATGCAGATTTGGTCACGAAACCGATAATACTGCTTAAAATTTTCTTGAATGGTTCCATCAAAGAGATACACCTCTTGGGAGGCAAGTAGTACCTCTCGTCGAAGGGAGATGGTATCCATCTCGCTAATGCTTCTTCCGCAGTACTCAATTCTACCGCTGGAAGGTGTCAAGGTAGCATTGAGCAATTTAAGCAGGGTACTTTTACCGCATCCGCTTTCCCCACTCAAAAAAGTCACTTTCCCCAAGGGGATCGTGAGGTCGGGATACTGCAAGAAATTCTGGAATTTAAGGTTTGAGACCTGAATCATAGCTTCCATACCGTTGGCGGGTTAATAGGCAACGCCCCAGTAAATCATATGTTTGGCGGGTTTGCCACAGATAGGACAGGTGTCACCTAAGTTTTCCTGCTGGAAGGGGATGCATCGGGA